>NZ_JAUBPB010000001.1:0-265219 GCF_036700545.1 Microcoleus sp. SVA1B4 | reverse complement strand
TCCCGCCCGTCCAAAAAGGACGGGCGGGACGCCCATCCCACAAACTTGTGGAAGTTATTTAATTCTCATTCCTTACAGGTGCGACGGTAGCTTTGTCCAACCTACATCCCGAATGGACAAGTCATTTTGAGGTATCAAGATTAACGACCAAATTACTTGTCTAAAACCTAAATCTTTATTGTTAGCAAAACCGGGGATTACTATAAAAAAACACCAAAGTGCCTGAGTCATTATCCAGTATATCTGGTAAATCTGCAAGCAGGGCTTGCATAAATAAAAACGATTTTAACTAATCCTTTTTACCATTCGCCGATCGGTGAACCTACACCATGAGAAAACCGCTCAATACAAAAAAGTAATCAACACCGATCCACCCAGCCTGAAATAAATTAAAAAAAGTAACTTGATTTAATCTCTCGGCGCTCATCTCGTTAAGGTGAAACATTACCACTAATACCGCCGCAATCCCTCGATCAACTTGCCAGAGGTTAAGCTTTTTGTGAGGAGTTGAACTCTGTGCAATGAAAAAATACCTTAGTCGAGGGTGGCCGTTGTGCTTGTTCCTCAACTACTGTCAACCCACTAAACATAGTCAACACATTAGACACTATAATATAACTTTATACTTTTTTCATAAACTTGTGCAAGAAGACTTCCGACTGATCGTTGACTTAGTTCTAGTTCTCGCTGCTGCCGCAGCAGGAGGACTCTTTGCATCGCTATTGCGACAGCCGGTAATTCTCGGCTATCTCCTGGGAGGGATCGTAGTTGGGCCGGCCGGTTTGGGACTGATTAAAGAATTAATTCAGGTAGACACCCTGGCTGAATTCGGGGTTGCTTTTCTGTTATTTGCCTTGGGAGTGGAATTTTCTTTCGCGGAACTCCAGAAAGTAAAAGCCATTAGTTTGGGCGGAGGGAGCTTGCAAATTGTGCTGACGATCGCCATTACTACTGCAATTTCCTTAGCTGTAGGCTGGGTAGAATCGCCTGCTCAAGGCGTGTTTTTAGGGGCAATTCTGTCGCTTTCCTCGACCGCAGTTGTACTCAAGTGCTTGATGGAACGCAATGAATCCGGTACTTCCCACGGTCAAGTCATGCTGGGAATATTAGTAGTTCAAGATTTGGCTTTGGGGCTAATGTTAGCAGTTTTGCCGGCTCTCAATCAGCCAGCAGAAGAGATCGGCATGACGGTAGCGTGGGCCCTGCTGCGGATCGGGTTATTTGCGATCGGTGCTGTAGTCGCGGGCATTTGGATGGTACCGCAGTTGCTGCGATACCTAGCGAAAACAGAAAGCCGGGAACTGTTTTTGCTGGGAGTTGTGGTTTTAGCTTTAGGGATTGCGCTGCTGACAGAATATTTGGGTTTTTCGATCGAGATGGGCGCATTTGTGGCGGGTTTAATGATTTCGGAGGTGGAATATGCTGACCAAACTCTAACTTACGTCGAGCCTTTGCGAGATATTTTTGCATCCTTATTTTTTGTCACCATCGGAATGTTAATTGACCCGATGTTTCTGTGGAACCATCTAGAAGTAATTCTGGGACTGGTATTTATAGTATTTGTCGGCAAATTCTTGATTATAACGCCGATCGTCCGACTATTTGGCTATCCGCTAAAAACAGCATTAATCGCAGGTTTGGGCTTAGCTCAAATAGGAGAATTCTCCTTTGTACTCGCTAGTGCCGGCCAAGCTATGGGGCTGGTTTCGCGGAACGTTTACCTGTTAATTTTAGGCACGACAGCAGTCACCCTGGTGCTGACTCCGTTTGTGTTGAGAAGCGTGCCCCAGTTATTGAAATGGGCGGAAAATTTCGGGCCTTTGCAGCGCTATTTTGACGAAACATCTCAACCTGTGGCAATAGCTGAAACTTTGCCGGAACAAAATTATGTTGTGGTTTGTGGCTACGGGCGAGTCGGCAGAATTTTAGTCAAAATGCTGCAAAGCCGCAACTGTTCTGTTGTGGTGATCGATGAGTCAGAAAGTAGAATTCAAGATTGCAGAATGCAAGGAATTCCTTACATTTACGGGAATGCTGCCAGCTTGCACGTATTGGAAGCCGCGCGGGTGGAACGGGCAAAAGCAATGGCGATCGCCCTTCCCGATCCCATGAGCACTCGCTTGTGTCTGAAGCGGGCTTTAGAATTAGTCCCGGATTTGGATATTGTGGTGTGCGCGAACCAAGATAAAGACATCGAATTGCTTTATCAATTGGGGGCCTGGGAAGTTGTGCAGCCGGAGTTTGAGGCCAGTTTAGAACTGTCTTCCCACTTGCTGGCTGGCATGGGACTTTCGGCAATGGCGATCGGGCGAGATGTGCAGCAAATTCGCAGCAGCCGCTATCTGGAATTGCGGCCACCGCGCGAACCTTTGGCGGTTTCGCGGGATTTGAAAGTGGCGGTTCGAGATATGAACAGCGAGTGGTACAACTTGCCGTCGGGTTCTCCCATCGCCAGCATGACTCTGGAAGAAACTAACTTGCGGCAGTTGACAGGGGTCAGCGTGATGGCGATCGTCCGCGAGAATGGCGAGGAAATTGATTATCCCAACGGGAAGACAGCTTTGCAGTCGGGCGATCGACTTTTTGTAGTGGGAGAACCGGAAGAACTCATCAGTTTTGAGTTGCTGGCGAAGGGCGAAGTTGCAGTGCCGCAGGGCGACAGTTCTTGTCAGTGGCTGAGGCTGCCAGCAAACAGCCCTTGGGCGGGCAAAAAACTGTCAGAGGTAGATGTGCTGACCCAGTACGGGGTGCAGGTGCGGGCTATCCGCCGGGAAGGGAAATTTACTCGCTGGCCCGACGGAAGTAGCAATTTGCAAGAAGGCGATCGTTTGCTGCTGTGCGGCGGCTTTTACGAGCTCGGCTTGATGCAGCGGACGGCCTCACCGCGGGTGCCGCAACCTGCTTTAAAGCTGCCTTTGGTCAAGGCCCAAGTCATCGAAAAGCTGTTTAGCGATTAGTCAGTTGGCAGTTGGCAGTTGGCGGTTGACAGTTGAGAGTTGGCAGTTGACTGTGGTGAGCTTTCTAGCCAACAGTCAACAGTCAACAGTCAACTCTCAACAATGCCCCATGCCCCATGCCCCATGCCCCATGCCCCTCTCCTCAGCCGTTGGGTTTGAGATAAGCAATTGCTGGTCGCGAGATCAGAATTTGTGTTTCTGATGGATCGAGGAGGCAAATGCAGCTATTATCCTGCCAAAAAATTCTGCCAGCTACTAAGTCGCCGGTCAGGAGTTTGATCTCCACCTGTTTTTTGTCTTTGATGTAGCTTTGTATTAAGCGAACGCTGGGCAATCCGGTTTCAAATTCAGACATAGTTCAGAAAATTATAGTCAAATATTACCTTAAACCATATTCTTCTGTTTATACCGTTTAACCCTTACTGCCGCAACTACAAGGGTGTCTACCCGATGAGAGAGAAACCAGTTGGTGGCTAGTTTTCGACCGATATTCATTGAGCCATTGACATCAGCATTAATTAGATATCCCTGTGAAGTTATAAATATTATATTTGTTTATATTTCACTAGAAAAGACTATAAATTGCATAAAGTTTTATAATACTGGGAAATGGGTAATTTGAGCGTCAAATTATCTAATCAGTTTTAACCAAAAGAGGTTTGTTTTTATGCCGATCGAGTTTGCGAAGTATCACGGACTGGGAAATGATTTTATTCTGATTGACAACCGCCACTCGTCAGAACCGGTGATCGCGCCAGAACAAGCTGTGGATTTGTGCGATCGACATTTCGGGATTGGTGCAGACGGTGTGATATTTGCTCTTCCGGGTCAAAATGACACTGACTATACGATGCGGATTTTTAACTCCGACGGTTCGGAACCAGAAATGTGCGGCAACGGGATTCGCTGTTTGGCTAAGTTTATCGCGGATTTGGACGGGTCAGAGGCGAAAACTCAGTACCGCATCCACACTCTGGCTGGTGTGATTAGCCCGGAATTGCGATCGGACGGTCAGGTGAAGGTGGATATGGGGGTTCCCCGGCTGCTGGCTGCGGAAATTCCGACAACTTTGGCTGCAGCGGATGCGAAAGTTATTGATGTGCCGATCGAAGTTGCTGATAAATCTTGGTCTGTTACCTGCGTCAGCATGGGCAATCCTCACTGCATTACATTTGTAGAGGATGTTGCTGCTGTTGCTTTAGAAACTGTCGGGCCTCAATTCGAGCACAACAAAGCATTCCCGCAGCGTACCAATACGGAATTTATTCAAGTGGTACGTTCAGACTATGTAAAAATGCGGGTGTGGGAAAGAGGCGCGGGTGTTACTCTAGCTTGTGGGACTGGTGCTTGTGCTGCTGTGGTAGCTGGGGTGTTGGTAGGAAAGTGCGATCGAGCAACTGCGGTTGAACTCCCCGGCGGCGTTTTGGAAATCGAATGGGCAGAAGTTTCTGGGCGGATTTACATGACCGGGCCGGCACAGCGAGTATTTACTGGTTGTATTAGTCATTAGTCATCAGTCATCAGTTATTAGTCATATTATGTCCGGTCGATTACCCCTAATACGGTAGGGGCGGGTTAACGAAAAATATCTCCCAATAATTGACAATCTCAAAAACCCGCCCCTTTAATCGCTTTAATCGCGGTCACTCGATCGGACATGATATCACTGGTCAGAAGGAATTTTTTATTGAATTAACAAACAATAAAAATTATTGAATTCAAAATTTTTATTGAATTCTGACCAATGCATTTCGCCTTCACAAATCCTATCAGGTCCGGTCGAGCGAGCGCGATTTTTGTAGGAGCCCGTGAGCTAACAATACCTGCCAATAATTGACAATCTCCAAAACCCGCCCCGACGGGGATATTATGGTTAATTGATCGGACATGATATCATTGGCGGCCGACTGAAGAATGAAGACTAATAACTAAGCCTAAAATCTCAAATCTCAAATCTAAAATCTAAAATTGAGTAGGTGGGCTGGCATGGCTGGAGGTATTTATCTGATTCAGGACGACGACAGGCTGGTAGAAATGATGGAACAGCCCTACGACTCGGAAGACCAGTTACAAGACTTGCTAGTAACTTATCCTAATTTGATCGCGGGAGACCAAATCGATCGGGCGACGGCGCGCAGGTGGCTGTTAATTTCGCGGGAAGCTGCACCCAGCGATGAGGAAACAGCGGTGCAGTGGTCGCTAGATCATTTGTTTCTCGACCAAAATGCAGTTCCTACTTTGGTGGATGTCCGGCGAACTCCTAATGCCGAACTGCGGCAAAAAGTTTTGGGTCAGTCGATCGACTATGCTGCTAATGCGTTGGTTTACTGGCCGATCGATTCAATTATTGCTCTGTTTGAAGCTAATTGTCGCGATCGGGGTCGCGATCCCGAACAGATTTTTGAAGAGTTTCTTGGTGCAAATACTAATGAAGACCTATTTTGGCAAAAGGTTAAAACTCATTTGCAAGCGGGTAAAGTTCGCTTAGTGTTTGTAGCTGACGAGATTTCCGCTGAGCAATAGAAAATAAATAACTTAGGATCGCGAATTAAATAATTTACACTCTTGAAAGTGGGTTGGGCGTCCCGCCCGCCCTTTCTGGACGGGCAGGACGCCCATCCCACAAGAACCATCACGCATTCTAAGTTATTTAATTCTCATATCGTTTCCGGTTGCATCGGAATGATTTAACCGCAGAGGGCGCAGAGAACGCAGAGGGAGAGAATACAGAGATGAATAATTCCGATGCTACCGGATTTGATATCAATCCTAACGAAGTTCTCGCAGAACATCGTCCCGATATCTGGGTGTCAGATTTCTCCCGCGCTCAAAAAAAATCACCCAGCACCACAATCGCAAGTGTGTGAGTGCCCATCAACTGCGGGATTGCCAATATGCGATTGATGCTCTTGCCAGAATTTTTGCCCCAGCGATGAAGAGGTTATTATTAAGGGCTTTTATTATCCATCGGCAACGGGAGAATATCGATGATACTAGACTCAATCGATATCGAATAAATTTACAGGAAAGATTAACCAAAATTTTGGATTTAGCACCACAGCATCCGGATGGTATACGGTTACGAAAACGTTACGGTGGGCTGATTGACAATTTATTTCTATTTCTGGAAAATGCGACAATTCCACCCACGAATAATCGTAGTGAACAGGCGATTCGGATGAGCGTGATATTTCGCCGTGTGACTAATGGCTTCCGTTCGGAATGGGGGCGAGATTTGTTTGCTGCCGTTCGTTCAGTTGTTAATAGTGGCAAGCGCCCGGGTTTAACTGCTTATCAATCCATTCAACAAGCTCTCTCTACTGATGGCTCCCTTTTTTCCCCTAGTTGAGCAATTACAATTTTTGGTTGTTCATTGGTTGGATACCTTTGTTTATAAATCGATCTTTGTAAGTTTAGTTTTGAAGAAATTACTCGATCGGTTGCAGGTTTTTTGAGGTTCCGGTGTCGGGTGTAGAGGTTGGGGAGAAAACCCGCCTCTACACAGGACTCGGGATTACAGGGGAGAAGTACGTTCCAGAAAAAACCTGTTAAGTTGATGGTGGCTAACCTACTTAGTAGACTTAGCACTAATTCTAACTTGCTCCATTGATGGGCTTGATCTCTTGTATTCGATCAAGTTGCTGCGCTGTCCCAGCAAGCGACGCTGATGAAACTGAATCTGACCTTGCAATTGGGGAAATCTCCCGATCGCACAAGATATAGCATAAAGACCAGAATCCTTGGCTGGCAAATTCCGCTGCAACATCCGGCGGTAAATTCGGTAGGTAAGTATCGGGTAGGCGGCGAGCAACCACAGGCTCCACCCGTGGGTGAACCAGGCTGTGCCCAATGCTAGCACAGGCAGAACGAATCCCCAGAACCAGATGCTGGTGGTCTCTTTGACCCAGTGGCGATCGGGGGTGTTTCCGTGCAGCCAGGAACCCTCGGCGTAGGCGTGACCGGCTCTTTGAGAACGTTTCCACCACTGGGTAAAACTTGTCATTTGGGCGTCGTGCAGGGTCATTTCTGCATCTAATCGCTCGATTTTCCAGCCGTTTTGACGCAGCCGCACGCAGAGTTCCGGTTCTTCGCCAGCAATGAGTGCAGGGTTGAAACCGCCGACTTGCTCGAACGCCGCGACGCGCATCATCGAGTCGCCGCCGCAGGCTTTGGCTTCGCCGACAGGCGTGTCCCACTCGATGTCGCAGAGTCGGTTGTATGCTGTGGCGTTGGGAAATCTTTCGCGCCGGCGCCCGCACACTACAGCTACGTCGGGTTTGGCTGTGAGTTCTTGCTGGGCGAGTTCGATCCATCCGTCAACCAATTCGCAGTCGCCGTCTACAAATTGGACAAATTCGATGTCTGGTGATAGTTTCAGCAAGCGAGCAAAGCCTTCGTTTCTGGCGCGTGCTGCAGTAAACGGTATAGATAAGTTTAGTTCTACTGTATCGGCTCCGATCGATCGGGCTAACTCTAGGCTACCGTCTGTTGATCCGGAATCGACATACACGACGCGGGCAACTTTGTCTGTGGCCGATACTAGGCACTGGCGCAGGCGCGGCCCTTCATTGCGTCCGATCGCCACTAATCCAACTTGTTTCAAGTCTTACCTCTTAAATTCCACTCGCGAGCTGTTATTTTAATATTTTAGCGACACTCAAGGTAAGTTCACAATATCTTTATATTGTAACTTCTATGGAGCTACGCTTTTCGGTGTTAAACTGCCTCTAGCTTATTCGGTTCTTCTGGAGTCAAGATGATAAGCAAAATTAATCAGAAAAGCAAGCTAATAGCCTCGCCCGAAAGTTATCAAAGTTGACAAATCCATAAGCTTGCCGCTTAATCAACTTGATTCGGTTGTTAATTCCGGCTCTACAGAACCTTTTATTTAAAAAGGTTAATAGTTTTTATAAAAATCAACTATAAAATCTAAAAATTAGGCGGTGGGAAAGCAATTATATATTCACTTACAGGTATTTTTGTGAGTTAATAAGTTTAGATATTACAGAAATTCTAATAAAGATTATACTTAGAGCCTGGTAAACGCATCTAAATTAATTTGACAAAAAAGTGAGTTTGTGCATTACTAAATAAATAAAAAACATTCTGAAAATTATTAATTTTAAGCCCAGTTAAGCAGATTCAATCAAAACTTTAAGAATTTATATTTTTTTTAAATCCGGATAAATTTCACAAGAGATGGGTGTTATATTTTGAGCGTTAGCTGGCCAAGTTTAAAATTTGAAATCAATACAGCATATTCGGTGGTTGATGAAGTACAGTAGCCACTATATTTATGTTGTGTGATTTTAATATGTAGGGTGCGGATCTGCGACCTTTTAAATAGAACTTGCAGATTGATGGGTGGCGACGCACCTTACTTACTACAAGATTGTGTGTACTACATATACATGGAATATGCTGTAATTATCCATTCCCGCTCGATAGCGTTTCATTTTTAGACTTTGTTTAGAAGTTTTTTATTGTTGCACTATATTTATGGCTAGCCTCCGATTGAAGTGCAAAATTTACGGGAGAGTTCTGTTTCCGAATCCCGCTTTTATATTTACAAAATGTAACATCAAGCGTCCAATATAAGCTATTTTTAATGCCCCAGTGACTGCGGCTCGCCCCAGCAATTGTCTCAGCATTACTGCTTAAACTACTCAAATAAAAACGAGCTTCTGTGGTGGTTTTATTCTACAATCTTTGTTCACTAACTATCATGACAACTGTTTTTAAGCCCGTCCATAATGCTTGATTATACAGAGGTGCTAACTCGGATACATCCACAGTCCAGACTTGTCTTTTTTCCATTCGATGATGTCCTGCTTCTACTTGTTCATGTTCATAATAATCATACTTTTTTCCTAAACAATCTGCTTCTTGAGCTACTTCAAACCACTCTTTCACGGCTTTGTATAGAAGTTGTTGATTCCCTTTGAAAGCTAAAATATAATCTTCTTTTTTCTTAAAAATCCGAGATATTATATTTTTTTGATAACAGCCGATCATCTATAGTTATTACACTTCCGGCAATTTATAACATTTTTATTAATTCCGGAATCGCTGTCATTAGATTTTCGATTTTCGATTTTCGATTTACCCCACGGATAAATTCGGGGGCTTGAGGATTTTCGATTTTCGATTTTGGATTGATACCACGGATAAATCACGTGGCGGGTACCATCAAGAAATTCTTGGTCAGTCCATTAGATTTTTTATCCTTTTTTTTCCTAAAACCAATTGATGAGATGAAGACTAGGTTGTAACTATATATATCGCTTTTTGCTGGTCATTTGGGTCATAAGATTGTTTCATTGTTTCGCCATCAATGGCAATCACGTTTAGTTCTAATTCCCAGACTATGGCATTTACCCAAGTCAAAAAACATTCTTGAAACTATTGTGGTTCACTTCTGGAAAATAGCCGACTAAATGTGTCATGAGATGGTAGGCTATTCGGTAATTATAGAAAGCTTTTTAAGCATTGATATTTGGCATTACCTAGGCTTCTATTGCCACCCATCCGTCTGCACCGCGTCTGGACAGCTAGAATCGCCATCGTCGATCTAATATCTTTAAGTAAGTGTTCTTTACTTCTTTCTATTCTTGAATTTTTATAGTTGGGAAAATGCTCTAAAAAAAGGGTATTTAAAAGATTCATTGAAGGTGTTAATGAATCTGTTTATTTTTGTTGGGAAGTTACAGCTTTACTAAAACCTCTTGCCATTGATAGCATCAATAAACTACAATCAACTACATGAAAAATTAGTCGGATTTAATTGTATCATATTTTGGGTAAAAGTTAAGATGCGTTTACCCTCTCTCACAAACCAGCCCCGACGGGGATATTATGGTTAATCGATCGGACATGATATCATTGGCTGCGGAATGAAGACTAAAGACTAATAACTAAGCCGGAAATCTCAAATCTCAAATCTCAAATCTAAAATTAAGTAGGTGGGCTGGCATGGCTGGAGGTATTTATCTGATTCAGGACGACGACAGGCTGGTAGAAATGATGGAACAGCCCTACGACTCGGAAGACCAGTTACAAGACTTGCTAGTAACTTATCCTAATTTGATCGCGGGAGACCAAATCGATCGGGTGACGGCGCGGAGGTGGCTGTTAATTTCGCGGGAAGCTGCACCCAGCGATGAGGAAACAGCGGTGCAGTGGTCGCTGGATCATTTGTTTCTCGACCAAAATGCAGTTCCTACTTTGGTGGATGTCCGGCGAACTCCTAATGCCGAACTGCGGCAAAAAGTTTTGGGTCAGTCGATCGACTATGCTGCTAATGCGTTGGTTTACTGGCCGATCGATTCAATTATTTCTCTGTTTGAAGCTAATTGTCGCGATCGGGGTCGCGATCCTGAACAAATTTTTGAAGAGTTTCTCGGCGCAAATGCTAATGAAGAAAGATTTTGGCAGAAGGTTAAAACTAATTTGCAAGCGGGTAAAGTTCGCTTAGTGTTTGTAGCTGACGAGATTTCCGCTGAAATGCGCCGAGTTGTGGAATTTCTCAACGAACAAATGGACCCGGTTGAAGTTTTGGCCCTGGAAATTAAGCAGTATGTAAGCGAAGACGGTTTGAAAACGCTGGTTCCCAGAGTGATCGGTCAGACAGCGGAAGCACAGCAGAAAAAATCCAGCGCAACGCGCGAAAGAAGGCGCTGGGATGAATCTTCATTTTTTGCGGAAATCAAAGCTAGACGAGGCGCGGACGAGGCGCAAATGGCAAGAGCAATTTACGTTTGGGCAAAAAGTCAAGAACCCGAAGTTCAAATCCACTGGGGAACGGGGGATGCCTACGGCGGTTTCGCGGCTCAATTGCCTCAAAAGGGAAGAAAGCCCTATCAGTTATTCACTGTAGATATTGCTGGCAGAATGGAGATTTCTGCTAACAATTACGGTTCTCAGCCGCCGTTTAATGCGGAACAAAATTGGCTGGAATTGAGAAGTAAGCTGAGTGCGATCGGTCTGTCGCTACCTACAGAACCGGGCGAGAGAAGGTCGCCGAGTCTGGCTTTGTTTACTTTGCAAGACGAATCTGCACTGAAGCAAGTTATGGAAACTTTTGACTGGGTGATTGAGCAAATTCAAACGTTATAGTCATTAGTCAGTAGTCATTAGTCAGTAGTCATTAGTCAGTAGTCCTTGGTGTTAATAATTGGTTACGATCGCCAACAAATAACAAATAACCAATAACAACTAACAACCCACAAATAACCTATAATATCATGTCCGATCTATTGACCGCGATTAAAGGCCGGGGCGGGTTTACAGATTTTCCCATTTCTATTCAATATCTTGGTGAACCCGCCCCTACAGGAATCATGGTTAATTGACCGGACATGATATAACAACTAACAACCCACAAATAACCAATAACAACTAACAACTGACTAATGACCAATGACTATTGATAGCGAATGTTTGCTTGTTTCAAACGCCGCAATGCTTCTCCCAGCCGAGCGCAATCTGCAATTAAACTAATTCTCACATATCCTTCGCCGCCCGGCCCAAAAGCATTACCAGGAGTCACCACAACACCCGTTTGCTGCAAAACATTGAGGGCAAAATCAGTAGAACTCATGCCCGGAGTGCAGGGAACCCAAAGATACATTGCAGCCAGAGGTTTGGGAATATTCCACCCTAATTCTGCCAATCCTTCCACCATGAAATCCCGGCGAGTCCTGTAACGATTCTGCACTTCGTGCAAGTAACTGTCGGGCAATTGCAGTGCAGTTTCTGCTGCTGTTTGCAAGGCGGAAAATATACCGTAATCTAGGTTAGTTTTTAATGTCCGCAAACCTTGAATAATCTTGCTATTTCCTACTACAAAACCGACGCGCCAGCCGGCCATATTGTAGGTTTTGGACATCGTGTGAAATTCTACGCCGATTTCTTTACCGCCGGGAATTTCTAATAAACTTGTCGGTTGATAGCCGTCAAAGGCTAATTCCGCATAACACAAATCGTGAACCAGCAAGATTTGATGCTTGTGTGCGAAAGCCACAATATCTTTGTAAAATTCGCGGGGTGCAGTTGCTCCAGTCGGATTGCTGGGATAATTGAAATAAAGTATTTTGGCTTGTTCGGCTACGCTGTCGGGAATGTCGGCTAAGTCAATTACCCAGTCATTTTCTGGTTTGAGGATGATGTTGTGAACTTTTGCACCGGCAATGATTGGGCCGCGAAATAATACGGGATAAGCCGGACTGGGTACTAATATTAAGTCCCCTGGATTGATATAGGCGATCGCAAAATGTGCTAAACCTTCTTTAGAACCCAACAGAGGCAATGCTTCGCTTTCTGGATCGAGTTCAACGTTGTAGCGACGGCTGTACCATTTAGTAATAGTACGGCGGAAACTGGCAGTTCCTTCAAAGGGTGGATAGCCGTGATTTGCAGAATTTTGGATGGCTGCGACAGCGGCTTCTACTACTGGTTGAGGAGTGGCACCGTCGGGGTTTCCCATTCCTAAGTCTATTAAATCGAGTCCTTGTTCGCGGGCGCGGGCTTTGAGTTCGTCGAGACGGGCAAATACGTAGGGCGGTAGTTTTTGCAACCTGTCAGCAGGGGTAATCCAATCCAAGGTCATTTATTTTTTGTCAGTTGTCAGTTTTCCTGGTTTGTAGTAAGGACTTTCGTCCTTGCTAGCACAGCCTTTTCAGGACTTTAGTCCTTACTACAAACTGTTTTAATTCTTAATCTTTAATTCTCCCACAGGTGCGGTGGTAGAAACCATCGCTGCCATTAATTGTTGGGGAACAACTTTAAAAGGCAGTCGGTGGATGTCGGAATTGGGATTGCAGGCGATATCGGCGGCGCGCTGCAATTCTGCTATGGTAATGTCTCCGAGTCCGAGGTTGTCTAAAGTTTGGGGTAATCCAATCTCGCTGTAGAATTTTAGCAGTTGCTGTCTGGCGCTAGCGGCGAGTTGATTGTTTTGCAGCATTTCTTCTAGTCGCAGTTGTACTAAAATGCCGTAGGCAACTTTTTCGCCGTGCAATGTGCCGTGACTTGCTAATAGATGAGTTAGGCCGTTGTGGACGGCGTGGGCGGCGACGGTGCGGCATTGGGCGCCGCCAATTCCGCCGATTACTCCTGCTAGCAATACGGCTGCATCTGTGACTTCTTGCCAGGTTTCGCTACCGGGTTCTTTGAGGGCGGGGGCTGATTTTTGGAATAATATATCGCGCAGTATTCTAGCTTGTTGAACGGCAGAAATAATCAGGGTTTGTTCGGAGTGTCCGCTGCTGACTGATGCTTCGTACCATTTGGCGATCGCATCTCCAATTCCTGCTACTAATGTCCGCTGTGGTGCGGTTTGAATTAAGCCGTAGTCGAGTATTAATAAATCGGGACATCTGGCTAATGTGACATCGTATTGGAATGCACCTTGTTCTGAATAAATGTTAGAAAGGGCTGTCCAAGCGGCACAGGTGGCTGCTGATGTGGGTATGGTGACGATCGGGATTTTGCACTGATAAGCGACGAGTTTGGCTGCGTCTAAGGCTTTGCCGCCGCCGACACCGATGATGAAGTCGGCTTGATGGGTTTGGGCTGCTGCGCGGAGGGTTTCGAGGCTGGTTTCGCTGCAATCCTTGCCGTAGGCTGTTTCGGCGGATTTTAACTGCTGCTGTTCGAGGATTGGTTGCAGGTAGGGTTGGGCGGCGGCGAGGGAGTTGCTGCCGCCGACGATTAGCGGCCGCTTTCCGAAACGGGCGATCGCATCTCCGGCTTGTGCGATCGCCGATCGACCTCGCAATACACAGGCGGGAGCAATTGTCAAGGAATAAATTGCAGTTGGGGTGGCGGTTTTAGTGCTTTGGGTTTGAGTCATCGAACCACTGGATAAGTGACGAGAAGGTTGACGCTTTGCAGGATTGCTGGATTTTCTAGGATAACTCTAATCTATGCGGAAATGGTAAGTTTTATAAAGTTTTTATTAAGTATTGTTGGGCTGTTGGGGGATGGGAGAGGGGAGTTGAGGGGCGATCGGTATGATAAATTTAGGAATATAAGCAATTTCAAGGAAATAAGAATGCTGACTAAACAAGATTGGGACTGGTTAGCAGTGTGTTCTCATTATCAAACGGCTGTCACAGTCCAGACACTTCTCAAAGAAGGAAAATCTATGGAAGCAACGGCAGGTTTAGAATCTTTAATTGAAGCAATGGGAAGAACCGAAAAACGAGCAGTAAAAAGCCAGTTAATTCGTTTAATGCTTCATATTATTAAATGGAAATCTCAACCTGAAAAACGAACTGCTAGCTGGGCTATTAGTATTCGTTCGGCGCGGCGAGAGATTGAAGAAAGTCAAGAAGAAATGCCTAGTTTAAATCGTGATTTTATTGAGTCTATCTGGGATAAATGTTTTCAAGTTGCGGTGAAAGATGCCCAGGATGAAATGGGTAAAAAATGTCAATTAACCTCACTTGCTTGGTCAGAAGTTTTTGAAGATGAATATACTTTGTCGGATGGCGCTTTAGAAGATGGAAATTTTGAGTAAGGTGCGCGATCGCATTTTTTGGACTGACGCAGCCACCTGGTTTCTCAACCCAACCTGTTTACTGATCGGGACTTACGCAGAACCTTTATCTGTTAAAATTGAGGCTTAACGTACAAATCCCAGACTCGTTTCACTTCTGCTGCATCCGGTTGAGAAATTTGCCCGATTTTCGCTAGCAACAAAGACTTTTCTAAACAATCTAATCTAGACAAACGCACTGTTGAAGCAACACGCAAACCGCTGACAGACCAATCATTAAGAAATACATCAGTTTGGCTGCGGGGTTTTGCAGAGGTAACGACTGCTGCTACCACATCCTCGCCATCCAACCACAGTAAAAGTATGGGGCGTTTTTTAGAACCTGCGCCGCTTGTAAAGGGAATATTTGCTACCCAAAAATCACCAGGCTCAATAGTCGTCATAAAGTCCTTCGTCTTCGGGTGCGTAACCTTTCAAAAAAGCGTCGTGGCTGCGAGTAGTAGCTGGGTCAATTAAATACTCCTCGCCATCGAGTACAGAAAACTCGGTTAATTGGGCAGCGGTTAAATCTTGTTGGGTGGCGCTCTCCCTAGACAGTTCTAATATTTTAGGAGCTTCTAATATTCTCGTCAAAAATTCTCTAAACCATCGCTTGGGAGGTGTTGGTTCTGCTGCCGAAATACTAAAATCAGAAGGAGTATTTTGTAACAGTTTTACTTGTTGCGAGCGCTGTACTAAGAACTGCACAAAATCGAGAACTTCTTGTTGTTTTTCTGGCGGAAGAAGTCGCAAATATTGTAACAGTTTTCGTTCGATGTTAATAGTTTGTTTCATTGATTTTTCCTGCAGATTTGTTATATTTCTGCATTACCTACCTGTTTTATCAAGACTCTCAAAGGTGAGATATTTGTTGATTCTAGCCAGTTCAACAATATAACTGCTCGAAGTTCCTCACCTCTTTGGTTTTAATCGTTGAAAGTGGGCTGTTTTTTGGGGCAGAACAAACCCTACATACTTAAACCAGTCAGTAGCAAGTAATCAAAGATCGCTTTTTTAAGTGCGATGAGTAAGATGTTTGAGTCGGGTGGTGCGCCCTCGATCGAGAACAGGAGATTCCGACGGGGGTAAGAAGGGGTGGACAGACATGGGCAAGTTGCGGTATTTTTAGACTTTATCATGTATTGTACCGCAGATGCGGTAGAATTATCAGTTAGGTGGCTTCGCTTTTTGCGGCAACAATGCTTCTAAATTATCTGCCAGTGTTTAACATTAAGCTATTCACCTCTAATTGCTGGAGTTCAATCTATGAGAAAGCCACAAACTGTTAAAGCTTTGGAAGAGCTAGGACGGGTTCAACTCTCTAAGAGTTTTTTCATGCGTGAGTTTCTTTATTCAGAAATCTCTCAAATTGAAGGTATCCCTAACATTCCTAGCGATCCTGACTTGGCGATCAAAGCAGGAAAGAATTTGTGTGAGAGAGTGCTTGAACCAATTCAAGATGCGCTTGGTCGGATTAGTATCCGCTCAGCCTATCGTTCTTGTGCGGTGAACGCCAAAGGAGCAGAGAATAAAAATCAGTACGGCTGTGCCAGTAATGAGGACAACTATGCAGAACATATCTGGGACGTAAAAGATTCAGAGGGGTATATGGGAGCAACAGTATGTATTATTGTTACATCATTCATCCCTTACTATGAACGCACTCAAGATTGGACAGCATTGGCATGGTGGATACATGACCACATTGATGCTTATGCAGCAATGACCTTTTTCCCAAAGTATGCAGCATTCAACATTAGGTGGAGCGAGAATCCTAATGTTTCAAAAGAAATTGATAGCTACGTAAAAAACCCGCACACTGGTAAGAAGAGCGGGTATCTGACAAAGAAGGGGATGGATAATTTCTTAGGTTTGCATGAGCAGTTTTACCAAGAATTTATCGATCGCTAACTAACCATTGCCTTGAACTTCTATGCGATAGTTGTAGCCCTGTTCGGTGAGGAAGAGTTGGCGGTGTCGGGCAAAATCTTCCTCGCAAGTTTGTAGCGATACTAATGTATAAAAGCTGGCATTGTGTCCGTCGGGTTTGGGGCGGAGAATTCGTCCGAGGCGCTGCGCTTCTTCTTGGCGAGAACCATACTTTCCCGATACCTGAATCAACACATCGGCATCGGGTAAATCGACGGCAAAATTGCCCACACGAGATAGAATTAATCCGGGAATCTCTTTGTGACGGAATGCTTCGTATAACCGATCGCGCTCAGCCTGTTTCGTCTTCCCCGTAATCAGAGGCAATTCGGTAATTTTGGCGATCGCATCCAACTGTTCGAGATACTCACCGATAATTAAAATACGGTGTCCCGCCTCCTTTTGCAACAAACCTTGCACCACATCCAACTTACCCGGATTTTCCGCCGCAATCCGAAACTGGCTGCGGCGGGGCGCTAGGGCATATTCCATTTTTTCCGCCTCATTTTGGGCGACGCGGATTTCCGTACAATTGGCAGTGGCAATAAATCCCTGTCCTTCCAATTCGCGCCAAGGTACGTCATAGCGCTTTGGCCCAATCAAGGTGAATACATCGCCTTCTTTCCCGTCTTCGCGAATCAATGTCGCAGTTAAACCTAACCTGCGCCGTGCTTGTAATTCAGCGGTGATCCGAAATATCGGTGCAGGTAATAGATGGACTTCATCATAAATAATTAGTCCCCACGATTGGGCGTTAAATAACTCGAAATGCGGGAATTCATCATCTTTATTCGATCGATAACTTAGCATTTGGTAAGTCGATAGGGTGACAGCAGCCGTCTGTTTGGTGACACTGCTGTACTCAGCGATCGCATCCTCAGTTAAACTTGTTTTGTCTAATATTTCCCTGCGCCACTGGTGCACTGAAGTCAAACTGCTGGTGAGGATGAGTGTCTTTTGCTTTACCAAACTCATGGCTAACATCCCGACTATGGTTTTACCAGCCCCGCAGGGTAGGACGATCGTCCCACTGCCACCTTTTACGTCCCCATCCTGATAGAATGCTTCTGCGGCTTTGTGTTGATAAGCACGCAACTTAAAGGGCAAGTCCGCTAAAGTTCGATCGCGCAAAGAAATCCCTAATTCGGCACCCTCCACATATCCAGCCAAATCTTCTGCCGGATAGCCCACCGCTAGTAAAGCTTGCTTGAGTACGCCGCGATTCCCGGCATCGACTTGAAAGCAAAGATCCGAGATGCGCTTGCCCAACATTGGTTTAACCCGATCGTCCCGTACCAGCAATTCCGCTAGCGGCAAATCGGCAATTCGCAGTTGTAAATCGGGGCTAGCCGCATCGATTCTTTCAATTACAGTTAATCCATACCGCGCCCCCAACAGTTCAATTTCCTGCGCTACGGAGTCAGGAATGGGATACTTGGCATACTTCCGCAAAGCTGCGATCGCGTCTTCAACTGGCATTCCCGCCGCCCGTGCATTCCACACGCTGAGGGGCGTGATGCGATAGGTGTGGATGTGTTCGGGACTTTTGATTAATTCGGCAAAGGGGGCGATCGCTTCTCGCGCCTGTTGTGCTGTTGGGGCGTGAACTTCTAGTAAAATTGAGCGATCGCTTTGCACGATCAAAGCATTTTCGGGAACATAATTCATGGCTTGTTTCGATTGATAGATGAACCGCAGATCAGCGCAGATGGTTTTAACTGAGATATTGCACCATTCTCAATTAGCCTTTTGTGAACAGGCAAGATGCCTGTTCCACAAAGAGTTAATTTCTTGTGGAACAGGCATCTTGCCTGTTCCTGACAATGGTGCAAGATGTGAGTTTTAAGAGGTTTTTTGACTTTGGCAATTTTGTCTAATACTATTTATCCCGCTGGGGTAAGACGTAGCCGACTTGCCGCAGGGCGTTGCGAAACTTAGTTTCCTGGAATAATGGAACTGCTAAAGTGCGATCGCCCGCTAGCTGACAGAATTTTTTGGTACGGGAATCATTGGCAATCAACACGGCTAAATGGGCGTTTTTACATTCGATTAACTTGACAGTTCCTGCATCTTGCAAACTATTCGATCGTTCTGTAACATCCGTCAGAAATTGCTGTACGGTTTCGGGTAGCGGTTCGATACTTCTTGTCTCTAAAACTTCTTGAAATTCTGCTAGCGGGTATCCAGCTTCAATGGCGGTAAATAGCTTTTGTCGATCGAGTTGCCAGACGACATCTGAAACTTTTTTAGCATAGAGATCGAGGACGATCGCATCTGATGCCGCGATGCCTTCTCCTGCTACAACAATATCTAAATTTGGCAGTACGCGGAGTGTTTGACGAAACTCAATTGCTGGCGGGGTGTAATTGTTAGTCAATCCCAAACAGTAAGCCCCCAAAGCTGTCAAGCGAAAAGAGATTAAGCCGTCGTAGCGGCTGAGAAATCTCAAATCGTCGGTTCCCCAAAGATCGTCAAAATCGCTGGGTACGAGGGACGGATCGGCATAGGCAACATCAATTATTCCCAGGGTAGCAACATACTCAAACAACAGGCAGCGCATATATCTTTCTTGCAGAATATGCCAATCGTGACTGCCAGAATATCCTAAGTTACCATACCCAAATTCAGAAATATAGAGATTGTCGGGATCGCGCGTTACTTCAAACCGATTCCCCGTTGCCAACATATACCTGCTAAATTCGCTAAACAGAATCCATTTACCGACAGGACATTCTGCTAGCTTTGAGGCGATCGCCTCTCTCCGCCCCGCCACCGCTGTCATGCCACGCGCGCCCTTGCCGGTTTGTCCTTTAATTGCATCAATGCGGCGAAATTCATCAAAAGTGTTTGTTTTTAACCAGCGCTTCCATGCTGTCTGTAATGCTTTGGCAGGTGATTCTTGCAAAGCTTTCTGTCCCGCTTTGGTCAAAACTAGCTTTTTGCCCGATAGTTCGGCGAATTTGCTCGCTTGGGCGATCGCGGCCCAAGCAAAGGATTTGATATTACCAACCTCGTAGAATATATCGCCCTTTTCCAAGGTAGCTTGGCGCTGTTCGTCGTTATAAAAATCACCCCCTTGCAATACGGCGGCGATCGCTTTCAGAGTTGCGGCACCAGGTAATGCGGTTTTTTCGCTAACGGCAACTTTGCCCGACTGAATCAGACGCAAAACTGCCTCAAAATCCTTTGGGGCTGCCCGTTCCATTTCAAAAATTGTCAAAGGAAGTTCGTACTCGGATACCTCTATTTGAGATGTACGAAAGTTACGTTTTTCTACACGAACCATAAAATTATCTGGCAGTACATCACCAACCAGATTTAAGGAAATTCCTTGAGGTTTTGGCACAAACTTCAGCAAATTTCCTTCAAGATCGTAGGGTATCACAGTGCCGTAGAAGAACAAAGAGAGTAGGGAGGGTTCTCGGTTGTATCCATAGCGATCGCTTGTTCCCCAGTTTGGTTGTTGTCCGTATTTCGCCACAAATACATCCGCATCATAGCCACCACCTGACCCATGTATAACTTCCGCTACAGCCGCTTTTTGCAAATCGTCTAATTGCGCCCAAACTTGCTTGAGTTTTTGTCCCTGCATTTGCTCTTTAATCCCAGCAACCAGGTCAGCTTTGCGGGTTAATTTGCGATCGCCCGACAACAGTGCATTCAGCTTTTTTAAATCTTCAACAATTATTCCTTCGAGTGCCTCTTGGAGGGTAATAACATCATCTAGGGTTTGGTAACGCGGCATAATTTTTGGCAATTCGCGTGCTGCAAAATTGTTTGTGCTACCAACTATAACAACTTTCCCCGATTTGTAATTTGAATTTTTGTTACAAATATCGGGATTATGGTTGAATATTTATTGTTAAACAGGCAAATTTTATGTAATAAAGTACAAAATCATGCCAACTAAAAAACTCGGAGTTACACAACTCCTCTTCAAAAAGTTAGGGAAAAATCTTAATTTAAGATTTGAGCTTTGAGATTTAACTCGGAGTGTGAGATAATTATTTATAATCGTGACTTGTGTTTTACTGAACCTGCAGGCGCGGTAAAACAGCAGTGACAGTCAGCAGCGTTTAAAAAAAATCTCAATTCCCAATCATCACAAACAAAGCGATATGAGCGAACAGCCAACCATCAGCTACCGCACCGAAAGCGACTCTATGGGAGACAAACAAATCCCATCTAATGTCTATTATGGCATCCAAACTCTAAGAGCTATTGAAAATTTTCCGATCAGCGGCATTAAGCCTTTATCAACATACGTTGATGCTTGTGTTTTAATTAAGAAAGCAACGGCGATCGCCAATGGCGAACTCGGCTGCATTCCCCAAGACATCAGTCAAGCAATTGTCCAAGCAGCAGATGAAATCCTAGCTGGCAAATTGCGCGATCAATTTGTAGTTGATGTCTACCAAGCCGGGGCTGGAACTTCTCACCACATGAATGTTAATGAAGTTCTTTCAAACCGCGCTTTGGAAATTATGGGCGAGGAAAAAGGCAACTACAAGCGCGTCAGTCCTAACGATCATGTAAACTACGGTCAATCGACAAATGATGTGATTCCAACGGCGATTCGGATCGGCGGATTGTTGGCATTAGAAAAAACTCTGTTTCCGGCTTTGTCGGATGCCGTAGTCGCCCTAGAAAACAAAGCCGAAGAATTCAAAGATATTGTTAAATCCGGCCGCACTCACCTGCAAGATGCTGTGCCGGTTCGACTCGGCGATACCTTCGGCGCTTGGGCGCAAATTCTCAGAGAACATACCTTGAGAATTGACAGGGCATCCGATGATTTGACATCCCTGGGATTGGGGGGAAGTGCGGCCGGAACAGGCTTAAATACTCACCCTGAATACTGTCAAAAAGTTGCTGAAATTCTCTCCGAATTAATCGACCAACCCCTGAAACCAGCAAAGCATTTAATGGCCGCTATGCAGAGTATGGCACCGTTTGTAAATGTGTCCGGTGCGCTGCGAAATCTCGCTCAGGATTGCGTTAAAATCTCCCACGACTTGCGTTTGATGGACTCCGGGCCGAAAACGGGTTTGAAAGAAATTCAACTGCCTCCTGTGCAACCTGGTTCGTCCATTATGCCGGGGAAATACAATCCTGTGATGGCAGAAATGACATCGATGGTTTGTTTTCAAGTTATGGGTTACGATAGCGCGATCGCCCTGGCAGCCCAAGCGGGACAATTAGAATTAAACGTGATGATGCCCCTGATTGCCTACAATCTCATTCACAGCATCGAAATTTTGGGCAATACCATCAGCGCTTTGACTACACAATGCCTCGCCAAAATTGAAGCTAAGGGCGATCGGTGTCTCGCTTATGCTGAAGGTAGTCTCGCCCTCGTTACCGCCCTCAACACTCACATCGGCTATCTCAACGCCGCCGCCGTCGCCAAAGAATCTCTAGAAACCGGCAAATCTTTGCGGCAAATTGTGCTAGAACGGGGTTTAATGAGTGCAGAAGACTTGGCAAAAGTTCTAGATTTAGAGAAAATGAGTGCGATGCCAACATCTTCTGCTAACGTATAGGCGATCGCAGGAATCAGCTATAAACTAGAAGGCTGAACTCGATTTAATTCTGCCTTCAGTCTTCTGAGTTCTGCCTCAGCCCTGTCACAGGTTAAAGTTAAACAATTCAGAATTCAAATTTTTTAGATTTAATTCTGATTTTTTTATAGTCTAAAGTTGGGGAGCAAAATTTATGCGCGCAGGTTCTTTTGCCAAATTAACTCAAGATAAAGAGAACACAACTCAAGTGACATTTCATTATGTGGAAGGTCAGGCTGAAACTTTCACTATTCCGATACCTGCACAAGAACTACAAGAAGAACTGCTGAATTTGTTAAATCAACCTTGGTTGACTTTCCATTTAGCCGATCAAACGGTTTTTATCTGCACAGCCAGGGTGGTAAAAGTAGAAGTAAAACCTGCTATCCCTGAACTGCAAGGTCAAGGAATATTCTCTAACTCGCTGCGAGTTAGTACCATGCAGCGGGCTGCATCTGGTAGATTGCCGATGAATAGTTAGGGTTCATTTGTATTGAGATGATTCTTGATAACGCAGGCGCATATCACCCTGGTTAGGGTGTTCCGTGCCTGCGTTACATTGAGCTTAAGCTGAAGTGCATTGGGAGCATCTCAATGAAAGCAGGCAAGCTAGAAATTGGAGTTTTGAGGCAGGAGTTTTGAGGCAGGAGGGAAGAGGGAAGAGGAAGAAGGAAGGACCCAGAAGAAGTGTTTTTACAAATATGAGATGCTCCCAGTGCATTTAAATTGTATAGTCAAATTTAAAAAAAGTCTTGTGGGGAGTAGGGTTTGGCACTCTTAGCCCGCCCCAAAAATACAATTTAGATGCCCAACAGCTTAGACCTATTGTAAAATAATTTTATGATATAATGAAACATTTTGCTTGAGTTAATTGAATCCCAACTCGTAACTTATTTTCACTCTTGTCTTGCCATAGACAGGATAAGATGCTAGAAAGTTCTGTTGTCATTACACAATAAGTAAATCACGAAAAATCAATCTTATATAAATTTGCAATCTTGTCAATTTCCACGTTGATTTGGTATCAACATTCAAACCCTCAAAGCAATAGTTAACGCCAAGGGTGAACTTTGCTGTAGAAAATAATAAAGACAGAAGAGGACTTCGCACCATCCTAACTCTCGAAGAAGAGGTCTTAGTCGCCTTGGAATATTGGCAACAATATCGAACATATTTTGGTATTTTTTTTTGTAAAGGACAGAGAAAAACAATCGATCTTGTTATGCAATCCCCATTTTTTTTCTGACTTGTTGGTTATATTCGTGGATGACGTTCCAGATTGCCCCGATCTGATTTTATAGCTTTTTCGAGAATGATAATGTTTTTCTCACTAATATCAATTCACTATGAACCTGCACTTAATATAGCTTCAAGGATATAGTCCCAACCACAGAGAGATAAAACTTCTTCATTCGTGAGAGATTTGATAATTATATCTACCTGTTCTTTGAGTTTATCTAAACTCGAATATTTTTCCCACTTGAGGTCTTTTTTTGTATGTTCCCACAATCTTTAAATCGGATTCAATTCAGGACTATAGGCAGGTAAATATATTGGCATTACATGGTCATGCCAGTCTAATAAGAGAGCTTTATGAAAGCTACCATTCTCCATGATAATTAGATTGAAATAGTCTGAGTATTTTTCAGCAAATCCATGTAAAAACTCTTGAAAGCAGTTGTGATTGAGCTGAGAAAATTATTGATAATATTGTTCACCTGTTGATGGCTCTACAACTCCATACACATAGAAGTTTCCTCGCTTCCATTGCTCTTTCCCGACGGGTCTTATCCCCTTCAATGTAATCATCCTACCCTGCATAGTAATCAATCCAAATCTACTCTCGTCCTGACACCATATCCTTACAGGCTGTCCTGTCCCAAAATATTTAATCATTACTTTGATAATCTCCCACAGTTTTTTTTTTAGTTTGTCTGTGCAACTTCGTTCACCTTATTGCTTTGGGGTCTTGGGACGAGAGAGGTAATATTTTAATTTATAATGAACTAGGTCATGTACGACTTTATAGCTCACTTTGATTCCGCATTCTTTTTCTAGCCATATCTGTAATTTGCCATAACTTGTTTCCCCCTCTGGCTCTTGCAGTTTTTTGATTAATTTTTCTCTAACTTCGGGCGGTATATGTGGAGTCTTACCGGGAGCTTTTTTTACTGTGAGTAATGAGGTAATTCCACCTTGTTTGTAAGCTCTTAACCAACGATATATTGTTGATTCGTCTCGAGCGGTGCATCGTGGCTAATTCTTCTCTTGTTTTGATTTTTTTGGTGGCAATTCAGTATAATAGCAGTAATTTTTCTTTACTTACTGCGGTTATAGCCCGTTCGAGTCGATGCTCTAGTTCCTCAACCGTTTCCTGGATTTCTACCTTAAATTTGTTGCCCATATTGCATCTCCTCTACTTTTAGCCTACATGAGCGTGTACCTTCATAGTGAATTGGTATTAATACAAAGTGGTATAATTATAACGTGATTAAGAATAACCATCTACGTGTTGAAATAATTTAATAAGGTGAAACTCCTTTCTTTGGTTCGTCTCAGCTTGACTGTAGCCTGACCAAACAAGCAATAGTGAATTATTGAGCGTACCTATCTGGCGTTGTGATGGACTCTGAAAGCATAAACAAACAAACAAAGTATACGCAAGGCTTGGATTTGTCCAATCGCTGAGTGGGTAGAGGTGCATTGATAACGCCTTTGAAAGTCCCTTTGTGGTCTTAATCAAGAATCCCCCCGATTCATCGGTGGGGAGTATCAATTTTCCCCCCTCAATCCGCCTATGTGCCAGTTGATGGTGCCGAATGTGGGTTGGAAATCATCGGTGATGGGCAAATCCGAGGGGAACTCGAAGCTCAAACAGCTCGCTTCGGCATCGACAGCAGCGTTGTATTTAGTGGCTGGCTGTCTCAGGGGGAGTGCGCTCTCAAAATGCAACAAGCTCATGCAATTGTTTTCCCCAGTGTGCGGGAATGCGGCGGGGCAGTGGTGATGGAGGCAATGGCAGTGGGCTTACCCGTCATAGCAACGAACTGGGGCTGCCCGGCAGATTAGGAATGAGAATTAAATAACTTACAATGCGTGATGGTTCTTGTGGGATGGGCGTCCCGCCCGTCCAGAAAGGGCGGGCTATAAGCCCAACCCCTACTCCCCACTTTCAAGAGTGTAAATTATTTAATTCGCGATCCTTATCTGAATTCCACTTGCGGTATTTTAGTAGAACCCACTTCCAGAGAAGGCTTTGTCAAGGGACTGACAGATGCGATGCTCAAGCTCGCTCAGTCACCAGAATTGCGGCAGAGTATGGGTTGTGCGGGACGGGAACGAGTCCGGCAGTATTTTGATTGGGAACGCAAAGTCGATCGAATACTTGAAATTTATCAACAAACGATCGACGATTGCCCCAAGCATTAGGTAGCCGAGCATTAAAGCATAAAGCAGCTGCTTTCAGGTTGAAAGCAGCTGCTTGGGGGTGCTAAAAAAGTATGTGGCGGCCCCAAGACCCCCCTCTACCTCCTAGCGATCTAAAAACGGGTTAACCCGTTTGTTTGGTTAACCCGCGAGCTTGGAAACATGCAGATCAATTAGTTTTGCACTACCAGCTTAACGTTGGCATTTTGCAAACCGCGCTGCTTGACTGCTGCCAAGGTCTTGTTAACTGCGTACTTCTGGTTGATAGAGTTGATTAACTCTGTTTGATTGTGTTTTTTGGCGACGCCCCAGAGGTCGGCAATCAGGTCAAAAGAACCATCGCTATTGCGAGACCAACCCAGGTCATATTCGCCTTCGAGAATCGCCACGATGTCGGAGCGAACGCGCTGACCGTTATAGCCACGAACATCAGCTTCTGACTTGACTGAAATGCCCAAGTCGCGCAGGGAAGCTTTCAGGATTTCGGCATCGGTGATTTTGGTACGCAGTGTGCTAAAGTGAGACATTGGATTTCCTCCTAATACAACTGAGAGAGAAACAACAACGGTCTGGATTTAACGGTGCCGCTTGGCGGCTCTTGAATCGAACTGCTAGCTGTTGCTAGCCTTTGCTCCTGTTTGGACCAGGAGAAAGCTTTTAGAATTCCATTCGCTGATATTCAGCGACGGAAGACGCAGCGGGCCGTGCACGCTGTCTAGCCCAATCTCGCAGGGCGGTGACCTGTTCGGTCATTGTTTTAGACAGTGGCATTGTGGATTTAATGGCCGCGATGATGTCTAGCTGCGTAAACTCTCGATCTTGAGCGAAGGCTTCGTACATTGCGGCTACTAGCGCTTGCTCAATCTCTGCACCTGAAAAGCCCTCGGAAACATTGGAAAGTTGCTCTAAATCGAAGCGAGTAATTTCCCGACGGCGCTTTGACAGGTGAATCTTAAATATATCTTGGCGTTCTTCTTTGGTAGGCAGATCAACAAAGAAGAGTTCGTCGAATCTGCCTTTCCTCAAGAATTCTCCCGGCAACCGCTCGATTCGGTTGGCTGTTGCCATTACGAAGACTGGGGAAGTCTTTTCTTGCATCCAAGTGAGGAACGAACCGAAAATCCGGCTGGAGGTGCCTCCGTCTGAGTCGGCCGAACCAGTGCCTCCTGCAAACGCTTTGTCTAGTTCGTCGATGAAGAGGAGGGCTGGAGAGATGGATTCTGCGGTTTTGAGGGCATTGCGGAGGTTGGCTTCCGATCGACCCACCATCGAGCCGTCGTAGACTCTACCCATATCTAGCCTCAGCAGGGGCAGTCCCCAGAGGCGGGAGGTGGTCTTAGCAATCAGCGATTTTCCGCATCCCGGTACGCCGAGAATTAACATCCCTTTTGGTTGGGGCAGACCGTATTCTCTAGCCCTTTCTGTAAAGGCGTTGGAACGCTGTCTCAGCCACCGCTTCAGCTCTTCTAAACCGCCGACTGCATCCAGGGTTTCGTCTTCTTCAATGAACTCTAGAATGCCGTTGCGCCGAATTAATTGCTTTTTCTCCGAAAGAACTATGTCTACTTCTTCTTCTGTGAGGCGCCCAGTCGAAACTTGGGCTTTGCGATAAACTTTTTCAGCTTCGTCCTTGGTCAATCCCAAGGCTGCTTTTAAAAGTTTTTCTCGCCCTTCTGTGGTAATGCGTCGCGATTTCGTTTGCTCCAACTGACCAGATAATACTTGGTTTAGTTCCTTCATGTCGGGCAACGCGAAGTCTAATACCACTACTTCCTTTTCTAGCTCGATCGGAATTTGCTGCAAAGGAGACATCAGTATAATTGTCTTTTGCGTTCCTTTGAAGTGGGCGATCGCATCGCGCAACCACCTCGTTACCGGAGGAGAATCTATAAAAGGATGCAAATCTTTGAAAATGTAGATGCTAGCGTTACTGTTGGGTTCTCGCTGCCTGATCACCCATTCAATTGCTGCCTCTGGCGAGACGGTGTTGTGTTGGGTGGTGGTGCGGGGTTGACCATACTCCACAATGCCGTGAGTTACAGTCCAGATAAATACTCGTCGCTGTGGTTTTGCTTGAGCTATTGTCGAAATTGCTTGCTCACACCGCTCTTCCTCGGATGTCACGAGGTAGATCAGAGGATATTGAGCTTGGATTAGAATACTGATCTCTTCTTGCATATTCCTCGACCCACTAGAGACGGTGCTATCTTTGCTGAATCTCAATGCTGCCATTAGCCCTCTTACTGAAATGTTCAGTTTTAGCTTTTTGGGGAAGCAAGGCATTCTTAGCAGGGAACCAATTCTTCCTCTCCCGGTTTTGCCGTGCTGGCACTGACGCCCGACACCTGCTTTACTGGAAGATCCTGTTCAGCCAATACGCTCGGCTGACTTGTTACGGATGCCAGTTCTCCATCTCGCATTACTACTGAACCCGTGCATTCTGGACAGTTGTATACCCGATGGGTTTGTCCGTAGGAGGCTTCTACTTCGTCAACCAGTTCGGGATTTCCTAGGTAGAAGACAATTGCCCTTTCTGCAATTGATGACATCGGTTCAGTTTCGACTGCGGCTCGGATTTTGAGCTGGCGATGCAGTTCTGGTGGAAGATACAATGTAACTTTTTGCTTTTCTTGCATAGGACAGTGAATTGACTTACCCGGGTATGTATATCAGATTAGCCGCTTAATTCTTTGCTGTCAAGCCTCTATGCTGCTTTAGCGTCATCTTGTAATATTTCGTTACATTTGAGGTAATTCTGGGGCAGTTAACAACGAAAAACTTAGGGGTGTAGCTGATGAGGCCGAGGTGCAGCGGCAGGTATGGGTAGCGTCAAGGACGATCGACCAACTATAAATATGAACAATAGATATATAGGAGTAGGGCCAACAAATTCTTTGAGTCGCCATCTGGGGTAAGGTGCGCCATCAGCGCCCAGCCCGCTCATGAGTGCGCCGTCATTACTGACAAGTTAAGCTAAAACCCACATTCCGCAGATGTGATGATATTACTGGTATTTTTCAAAAATCAAAGCCATCAAACTTTTTTTAGTCTAACTTTTTTAACTTTAATTTATATTTTTTATGAAAATTAAGTAGTCAAGCAAAATTAATTACATAATTATCTCCAAATTCTTTAACAATAGTCCGGACAGTTTTTGGAACTATACTACAAGCTTACGCGGGGCAAGGAGCATAAAAAAGTCGAATTAAATGTAAGTCAGGGGTGGAGCTGACATTGATTTAATTATCCACAGTGGCTCAAAGTCAAGCGAGCATAAGCCATTGGGCCAAAAACTGTCCGAACTATTGTTTTAAGTCTCCTGATTCGTTAAAATTATCCCAGCTCATCCGATCTAAGAATACATACCCTTCAAAGCAACTAGCTGATAGTTTGGCTCGCCTCTCTACGCTTTTTCCGGCTTTTCCTCTGACTATCGGACGGATGTGGGGTTGGCTTAAACTTACTATTCTATCCTCAATACTCTGTTTATTATTATCAAATAACCATTGCTGTTGGCGATAGACATCTGTAAGGACTAGCAAGGTTTTATTTTGCTTTTTGTTCAGGCATTCTATGGTCGCACCTGCATCGATTAGCTGTTGAATATGAGGTAGATTTCTTTTAATATATTGGAGCTGTTTTTTTAGTGCCTGTTTTCTTTTGTTTCGGGTGGGCTGTCTTTGTTTAGCTACTGCTAAGTAGTCTTTTCTTGCTAGATTACGGTAGGTTCTTGGTTTTTTACTGGTTTGATATTTGATCTGTTTATACAGGATGTCTATAATTTTTTCGGTATGAACTCTGGCTTTGTTTAATAGTCCTAAGTCGGTCGGATAGGTAATGTCGGCTGGGGCACAGGTAGCATCTATGATTAATTTTCCGCGATTGGGTGACTCATTTTTGGCGTCCGAATCCTTTTTTTTTATGGTTTAACTGGGGTGATGGAGCGGATTTTTTCAACCATTCGTTCGTTAAGTTTATTAATTAGATTCTGGCTAATTCGTTGCCGAAAATGAACTAATAGAGAGGGGTCAAAGGGTAGCTCGTTACTGTAGCTTGATTGACCAATAAAGTATTGTAGATAGGAGTTTTCCCTAATCTGTTCTACTCTTGGACGATCGCTAATTCCCAGTTTTTTTTTAATGATTAATACTCCCAACGCCATCCGAAAAGATTTGGCTGGTGCACCATGCGCTGTCGGGAAGTTAGCCGCATATTCTGATTCAAATTCATCCCACGGGATTATTTGGGCCATTTTTACCCAACGGTTGAGGGCTGACAATTTACATCCGTTGGTTAGTTCAAAGTCTAAGGGTTGGAGGGGAGCAAGCTCAGCTTTTCTGTACATGATCGCAGGTGGCTATGCACGGGTTTTGACCTATTTTACCTGTTTATCACGGCGACTTTACTCTCGCTCGCGCGATCGAAACCTTTCGCCACGCAATATGCGATCGATTATTCAGCAAGCCCTAATATATTCAGATCATCTCAGTGGGATGTTAAGAACTCGCGATTTGGATAGCGAACTCTTAACCTCCCACTATAATTCCGATGTCAGCGGATTTGATAGAAGTTTTTTTGAACAGGCGATCGCACTTGCACCTCAAAACGATTAGTTACGATGTGTTTGCTTTTTTAGCTTTTACTTGTGATCGCCCATAATTCACCAGAAACGTTTAAATTTCAACCATATAATACTTCTTCTACAGGCGGCGTGGCGTCTGTGGGGTCGAACTGTTTGATTTTCAAAGCTTGTAGCAAAAACAACCAGATATAAAGTGGATTCAAAAAAACATACCGCTGCCAAAGCCGCCGAGGTTCCTTCATCATCCGAAACAGCCATTCCAAACCTATTTTAGATAAAAAGTCAGGAGATTTAGCCAAATTACCCGCATGAAAATCGTAAGCAGCACCTACAGCAATCAACGGCATTGATAAGTCGTCCCGGTATTCGTAAGCCCAGACTTCTTGCCGGGGACACCCCAAGCCGACAAAGGTAATTGCTGCACCGCTGTTGCGAATTTGCTGTGCAATTTCTTGTTTCTCTTGGGGCGAAACGTGCCTAAATTTAGAAGGCTGAGTTCCAGCAATAATTAACTTGGGAAAACGCTGGCAGAGATTGTGAGATAAAGCTTCCAGTACAGAAGCTTGAGATCCGTACAAATAGATAGGTAATCCTTCTTCTGCCGCACGTTCGCAGATTTGTAACATCGCATTCGGCCCGCAAACTCGATCGGGCAATTCCGTATGGTAGAGCCAATTTAACGCCCACCTGACCGGCTGTCCGTCTGGCAATACTAAGTCCATGTGATTAATCCGATAACGATGAGTGCTGTCGAGAACCCCAGTCATTACCCCGTGAACCGCGAGAGCAGAAACTGACATTGGTTTTCCGGCGCTGGCTGCAGCAATAATTTTGCTAACAGCCGCTTCATAATTAACCGCATTTACTAATATGCCCAGTACATTCTTTTTCCCTTTATCAATCATGGAGCACCTCTTTAAGTCAACGCTCGCGGTTACACTCATAAATCTCCCCTAAGATTTGTTTAACCTTGTATTCTTCAATCGTTTACCGAAATTCCCAGCACATTCTTTTTGCCCCGCTCAATCATTAGAATCCTCTCTCAGCCAACGATCGCGGTTACATTCATAAATCTCCTGTAGGATTTGTTTAACGTTATATTTCATTTTCCAGTTGGGATAGTGACTGGAAAATTTGGAATTGTCGCTAATCCACCAAATGTGATCGCCAATGCGATTCCCTTCAGCATAAGTCCAATTAAACTTGCGTTCCGCAATTGCCTCGCACATCTGGATAGCTTCTAACATCGAACAATTGCTGTACCTGCCTCCTCCTGTATTATAAACTTGGGCGCTTTTGGGAGCTTGATAAAATTCATAAAATGCCGAAATTAAATCCGCGCTATGAATGTTATCGCGAACTTGCTTGCCTTTGTAGCCAAACACTGTGTAAGGAGTTCCCGTGACAGCACACTTCATCAAGTAGGCGAGGAAGCCGTGCAATTGAGCTCCAGAGTGATTTGGACCCGTCAAACAGCCGCCGCGAAAACAAGCGGTGTTCATATTAAAATATCGACCGTATTCTTGGACTAAAACGTCAGCAGCTACCTTAGAAGCACCAAACAAACTGTGTAGGCACTGATCGATGGACATATCTTCCCGAATGCCACTTTCGTAAGTATGGCCAGGTTCAATTTCCCACCTGTGTTCTAATTCAATTAAAGGCAAACTGTTAGGCGTATCGCCGTATACTTTATTGGTAGAAGTGAAAATGAAAACCGCTTTAGGACAGTACAAGCGAGTTACTTCTAGAAGATTGAGAGTGCCGTTGGCATTGACGGTAAAGTCTATTTTCGGAGCACGGGAAGCCCAATCATGGCTGGGCTGGGCTGCTGTGTGAATGACTAATTCGATCGACTCTCCGTACCGCTGAAAGATATTGGTAATCGCTTCATAGTCGCGAATGTCCACATCTAAGTGATAATACTTGGTACCCAAGGACTTTTCGAGCAGTTGGCGGTTCCAGTTTGTAGAACCATCAGCACCAAAAAAGAACTGGCGCATATTATTGTCGATCCCAACTATATCTAAGCCTTGTTTGGCAAAGAACTGACACGCCTCAGAGCCAATTAAACCCGCCGAGCCAGTAATGATTGCAACGCCCACGTTTCACCGCCTGAAAAAATATAGTTTTCTTTGTTTTGCCCGATCGAATAAATCAGAAGTTATCCTGATTTTCCGTCGAATACATCTTCGCACAATTGGGCAAAGAATTTACCTTTGATATTCCAATCATAGATTTCCCTGACGCGCGTTTGACCCGATCGACCCAAGCGATCTCGCAATTCACGATCTAGGGCTAAAGACACTATAGCTTCTGCTAGACCTTGCACAGTGCGATCGGGGTCAGTAGCAGCCACTTTAATCCCCGTTTGAGCCGTCACTTGAGTAGCCGGGCCCCCCAAATCCAAACAAATTGTGGGACGACCAACCCCCATCATTTCCGTGCACACAAAACCACCAGAGTCATGCAAACTCGGATGGAGGAGAACGTGAGACTCCCCCATTTTAGAAAGAGTTTCAGTGCGAGATAAAGTTCCCCAAAAAAATACTTTATTTGCTAGTCCCAATTCTGTTGCCAAAGCTTCCAAACGCTGCCTTTCCGGCCCGTCTCCCACAATCCAGTATTCCGATTGTTCCAGCTTCGCCTCCGCAAATGCACGGAGTCCCAAGTGCACCCCTTTCCAATGTAAGAGACGACCAACACTGATGAATCTAATTGGTTGCTCCGGCGGGGTAGGAAATTTCTCTAGTTCTTGAATTTCCTGCTGCGATAAACCGACTTGCGAGAAAATCTTCACGTTTTTTGCTTTGAGAAATCGCAGTCTGGCTGCGGTTTCTTCCGTAGTCGCCAGCGCCACGGCACTGCGGCGCGCCGTCAGACCCACAAACGGATCGCGTTCTCCTACGCTTTGAGCCAATGCCCGCAGCGTTTCGTAAATTTTCCCCCGGCGACTAAAATCTTGCCAAAAAGGCTTTGGTGCTGCCTCTGCACCCCCCACAGGCCCCCAAATAAAAGGATGCGGCAACAGCGCCAGGAAACTGGGAGACCAATGTTTGACATAAGTCACGTGATGTACTATGTCAAAACCAATTTCGCGATCGAGCTTCCGAGCGATAAAATAAGCCCAGATTTGCCACAGATAGTAGTGAAGTTGCAGCAATCCTTGTTTCCCCTTCCAATCTTCGCTCCACCCAAACGGATCAAAATAAACAAAGTGCAGGTTGGGCACTGGGTTCCGCTCTAGTTCTGCTTCAATGTACGATCGACAAAACGTGCGAGTAAATACCCAACTTTCGTGATGTTTAGCAGATTGGATAACAGTATTCCATCCTACTCCCTCTTCGGAGCCGAGATTCGGTTCGCAAGCAAACGCAGATAATAAAACTTTCATGGCTAATTGGTAATTGCTAAGTGGTAATTGCTAATTGGTAATTTTTCCCTCTTCCCTCTTCCCTCCCTCCGTTAAATCCTTTAAAAAATCCTTTGCCGAACTTGCTTCACCTATTCTCCATCAAAAAAGATGTAACTTCGACGTAAGCCTTAGCTGCTGTTTCAGGCGTTTTTTGAGAAATTATCTGTCGTGAACGCTCTCCCATCGACTCAATCAAATTAGGAGCATCTAGAAAAAATTGCATTTTCTCCGCTAACTCTTTCGCACTGCTAGGGTCGAAAATATAACCGTTCTCGCCTGACATAATTAACTCACAGGAAGCTGCACCATTTGAACACAACACTGGTTTCCCGAACACCATCGCTTCGGGTACAACCATACCCCAGACATCCTCAAAAGTAGGAAACACAAAAATATCAGCTTGCTGAAAATAAGCACCTAAATTTCCATATTCTACCCATCCCGCCCACGTTACTTGCTCTTCAAAATCGCACTGTTTAATAAATGCTTCCAGTTCTTCCCGCTGATCTCCCTTGCCAATAATCAACAGTGAATAATCAACATAACCTTGATTTTTAAGAATAGCGCAAGCTTCTAAAAGCGTTTTAATTCCCTTTCTAGCCGTGATGCGCCCTACATACAGAAAAATCGGGCGTTTCAACTGCAAGTTTTGGGGCTGAGTCTGATCCAATCGTTTCAGCAAAGCTCCCGCATCAGGTACGAGATAGGTTCTGGTAAAAATTTTATCCTCCGGTACGTTTAGAACTTCCATCAGATATTTTTTACCCGCATTGCTATTGGCAACAAAAGCATCGGCAAACTGCACAAGGATGCGGCGCACAAATGTCCTAAAACTGGAATCTCGAAAGTCTGTATTTGGGGAACTACCATCGTAAATAATCGCAACTTTCCACCTCAGTAGCGGTTTTAAAAACGCAACAATTACAGTCCACAAAGAGAAAGCTTGGGGAAAGACCACATGAGGTCTAAATTTTAGCAAATAGCCGATAATACTAGGCGATACTACAATGAATCCGCGATCGTATCCTGTTTCTATCTTTTCCGTCTCGACAAATTTAGTCTCCCCTACCAACTGAATTGCCGATGCTCCCGGCAGGGTCGGATCGAACCCAGACCAAACACGACCAGTATAAAATACAGTATTCTTAAAAATTTTCGTAAATTCCCTCAAAACAGGCTGCCAGTAAGCTCCCAGTTCCACTTCCGGGACAAGCCAAGCAATGCGGAGTTCATTTCTATCAACCATCCTATTCACCTTGAGTTTTGTTTTTAGTCAATCCCAGTTTACTCAACACTGAAAGCCAAACTAACCTGCGATAAGGTAGCAGCCAATAAATTGGCCACAACCAGCCACCATGCCGCTGAGTAAATACTTTCCACTCTTGAGCCGGTTGCAGGGTAGTATCTTTGAATGATAAACCTTTCGGTTTGCTCATTTTATCCAATCCTTCACTTAAATTATCAGCAGCCGTTTTGATCACTTGGGGGTTGAGAGAACAAGTGCCTAAATAGCCAGGAGAAATCCAAACTGTACATCCTTTCTGTCTGGCTCGTAAACCATAATCCCAATCGCCAATATAATGGACAAAAGCCGGATCGAGGTTGCCGACCTTTTGCACAACACTGCGGGGAATTAATACGCAGTTGCCGTGCATAGTATCGCACATCTGAGGCTCTTTTGTTGGTTCGAGGATACCATATCGGAAGGGGTGCAAAGGGTTATTTCGCACCACACCTCCGTATGTTGTTTGACCCGTTTCGGGGTCGCAGGTAGAACCGCCAATGATGGCTTTTGTTTCTCCTTTTTCTGATAATTTTTGAGTTGTTTCTAGCAATACACTTACGGTGTCTCGATAAATAAGAGTGTCATCATTTAACCATAGGTAGTAGTCGGGATCATCTTTCATTGCTTCGGTAAAAGCCCCACGCATTCCCCCGTTCCAAAATAAGTTACCATCGCCGGAAAAAATATTGACTTGAGGATAGATTTGACGAACTGCCTCGCTGGTGCCATCGGTACTGGCGTCATCGACTAGATAGGCTAAAATATCAACATCGGCTGGAAGTGCCTGCTTAAAAAGAGCATCTAAGCAAGCTAATGTTTTCTCTTTGCGGTTGAAGCAAGTTAAAAGGGCGGCGATTTTAGTACGGTTCATTATTCCCAATTTTGCTGCTTTTAACGATAGGTAAGGCTAAAAGTAACAGTGTTTTATTTTACCACTCGCTCGGCGGTTGCAACCGTCGCTACAAAAATGAAAGTATGGCTTACGCAGTCGCTCCCCCCCCCTTTTCACAATGGGGCTTTAAGAGTTCCCCACTTGGGCAACGGGGTGGGGGTATCAAGGTTTTAGAGTTTAAGAGCGTCAGTCCTAGAAGTCTGTCTGGGTAAACTATTGCTGTATTATAGTTGACCCGCGAACTTTTTGGTGATAAATTGGAATTTAGAACTTAAGTTAACAAGCGAAGCCTGCAAACTTCCTAGCACATTCATAATATTGATGAGTTGTACTAAGCAAAAATATTTATACTCGTAGGAGTTGAACAGTTTAAATGCCACATTATCATACAAAAAGTCCCATTGTTTTTGTGGTTTTCAATCGAGTGGATACTACTGAAAAAGTCTTCGAGGCTATTCGACAAGTTAAACCCCCTAAGCTGTTAGTAATTGCTGACGGCCCTCGTGCCAACAAACCTGGAGAAGATGAAAAGTGCGCCGCTGTACGTGCAATTATCGATCGGGTCGATTGGGACTGTGAAGTTCTGAAAAATTATTCAGAGATTAATTTAGGTTGCAGGGATCGCATTTCTAGCGGTTTCGACTGGGTATTTAATACCGTAGAAGAAGCAATTATACTCGAAGATGACTGTTTGCCACACCCGAACTTCTTCCCTTTTTGTGAACAGTTATTAGAGCATTATCGAGATGACAAACGGATTATGTCAATCGCTGGCGTAAATTTACAATTTGGTAGAAAAAGAACAGAAGACAGTTACTATTTTTCCCGTTTTAGTAACTGTTGGGGATGGGCGACTTGGCGCAGAGCATGGCAATACTATGATGTTGACATGAAGTTATGGCCTCAACTTCGGGAAGCAGGTTTTCTCGAAAATTTATTAGCTAATCCTCAATCTGTAAAAGTTTGGGATAGTGCTTTTCAGGTTTCCTATGATGGAACTGTCAACAATTGGTTTTTTAGATGGCTTTTTACTTGTTGGGTTCAAAATGGACTTGCTATTATTCCAGAAAACAATTTAATTTCTAATATTGGATTTGGCAGTCAAGCCACCCATACTTCAGGAGAAGATAGTATATACAGTAATATGCCAACGGAAGCAATGACCTTTCCTTTAAAGCATCCCAACCACGCGATCCGAAATTTTGTAGCGGATCAATTCACTCAAGATACATTTTATGATTATCATCCCCCATTAATCAGGCGCATCAAGAAAAAATTAAATAAGCTATGTGGGAACACAATATTTAACCTTCACTAAGTAATTAGTAACCATGTCTAAAATCTCAACATTTCTCAGTTCTATACTCAAAAATCCAATCACTGAATATCTGCGATTTTTAGTCAATTGGTGGAAAAACAAGTTTAAATATAATAATTTTTATCAAGACTATATGGCTTTGGTTACAAATTCAACTATCAGTCACAATGTTAGTGTGTCTAGTCGTGTAGCCATAGAAGGTTCTGTCATTGGTTCTTACACTTATGTGCGCGATAATACGCGAATTTTCAATGGTGTTGTCGGCAATTTTTGTTCGATAGGGCCAAACTGCATCATTCGCTTAGGCGTACATCCTGTGGGAAATTTTGTTTCAAGCCATCCGATATTTTATTCGCCAAAGATGCTAGTAGGGACAACCTTTGTAGACCAAAAATATTTTGAGGAAGAGGAAAAAACTGTCCATATCGGCAATGATGTTTGGATTGGCTCAAATGTTATTGTTGTAGATGGTGTAACTATTGGTGATGGAGCCATTATCGCAGCCGGAGCCGTTGTCACAAAAGATGTGCCACCTTATGCTATATATGGAGGAATTCCGGCCAAACTTATTCGCTATAGGTTTGATGAACAAAAGATTGATTTTCTGCTGAAGTTTAAGTGGTGGGACAATGATGAAAAATGGTTGAGAAAAAATGTCAAAGATTTTCACAACATTGACAAATTTATCCATATTTATAACACGGAAAATAGTTGAAGGCTAGCGGATTCGGTAGTAGGTCTAATTAGCCCGATGTTATATAACATCAGCAGTCATCTGGGATTTAAACTTAGACCAATTCAGAACCATCACAGCCGCTATGAATGCCAGTGTATCATTGCTAGTCTGATACGGTAAAAATCTATAGCGAAAACTAGCCATTCTCGGGTCACGTTCTTGGTATAAAATATCTTGGGCAAAGTTCCCCCAACGCTCATCTATCAAATCAATTGTCATACCAGCATGAGCCGAAGGTAGCAACATATTAGAGCCGTGAAGACCAATTACTAAGCGGCTTTGTGAATAAATACCGCATATTTCCTTTTCAACTTTTTCATTAAAACTATCCACTCTGTAATCTTCAATCCATTCTGGAAACTTAGTTTTTGTCCCCAAACCAGCTACTGCAAATTTTGCTTCTGGTACTTGCAACCTGATCTTCTCAAATAACTGCTGAATTTTTAAATTTTGCAATGGCAGTGACATTGCTTTTTGATCTATTTTTCTAAGCACTCGAAACAGCAAACGGTTAACTAATAAACGATCTTCGCGCCAAATAAAAGTAATTTTTATTTCTTTGTTCTCAAAGTTATGTTTTGGAACTCTAGTAAAGCGCGTGATGTCGAACTGACTGGGATGAGAATGAGCTTCGCTGACATAAATTTCATCAAAGCGTTTAGTTTCTTCTTCAACAAACTCGGCGAAGCTGGGATAGTAATTCTGACCATTTTTTAAAGAAATAGGTACGGTCCAGACTTCTGCAACTTCATCAGGAACCATCCACCTTAAAAACTTAGGAACTATCACAACTAACCCGTAGTCCGAGTTGCATTCTAAGTGCCTTTGTGCATTGAGCAACTTGAGCAGGGAATGACCATAAAGATGATCGATACAGTTTAAGATAATTACCCGATTGCAGGGTTTAAAAATTTCTTTTACAATCTCAAGTTTTTCCGGTTGAGGATTTTGGAGTGAATTAAGTAATGGTTGGCCTAACCATTCCTTCTTGTAAGCCTCGGCTGCAAAAATTTCTCCTTTTATTAAATTAACTTGGATGTAGTTTTTCACTCCATGACCTACTCTCAAATCGTCGATTATCTCGCTGCCGCATCCCTCGCACTTAGAGTCTAGAACAATGTGGATACCGTGCCACAGAACATTTTTGGGATTAAGTTCTGTTCCACAATAGGGGCAATTCGATCGCTGTTCGATTTTAGGTTTAATTTGAATCACTTTACTAATCCTCGGATTCTACAAGCTGCCTTGTATAAGTTAAGCGAACGCCAGATAAAATTTGCGAAGGGGCGCAATTCCTTAATCAAGAAATTGACTAATATAATCACGTAAAAATAAGTTATCAGAGTAGCTGCCGTTGCTCCAAAAGCTCCATACTTAGGAATCAGCAAAAAGTTCAACCCTACATTTAAAATAGATCCGACTACAGTCAAGTAAAGACCGTAGCGCAACTGACCTTCTATGTTCAAATATGTACTCCGTGCTACTCCAAAGTTACTGCCAAATTGCGCCCAAACATAGATTGACAGTACCGCTGCTGACTTCGCATAGTTTTCACCGTAAAGCAGATGCACTATCCAGGGAGAAAGTAATGATATCGGTATCGCCACTCCCAACCATAAAAATATCATAATATCCGAGTAAATTTGAAATTTATTTAGATATTCTTCATAATTTGTCTTTCTCAAATTCGCTAATTTGGGAAAAATAGAGCTGGATATGATCATCGGCAAGAAATCGCAGATTTCCGAAATTTTAACAGCGGCAGCATAATAGCCCAGTTGAGCATTTTGATTCATCGCACCGAGCATTATCTGATCGGTTTTCGAGTAAAGATAAATTGCCAATCCCGACAAAATTATAGGCCAACTCTCCGATAGCAGTTCCTTACACTTTTCCCAACTGAAGTGCCAATCCTTAATTTTATTCCCCGTAAGCTGATAAAAATATACATAAGCGATTCCTACCAATGCGACCTCTGTCAATCTAACCCAGGCGAAGGCAAGCAGGGGGGCTTTAATTGTTACTAACCCAATTCTGACAGCAGCAACTAAAAAACATACTGAATTTTTAGCCAACACTGTATATTTTGACTGGATTTGGGACTGAAACCAAAAATTGATAGCCTCAAAAGCATTAAAGATAGTTCCGGCTGCGATGATACCTACCAGCCACCGAGTCAGAGTGTCGTTGGGTTTGAGTAGCGCAATCACGGTGACAGTTAACAACAAAGTGATGCAGCCACCAGTAAATTGCAGTCCGAAGGCAGTTCCCAGGGTCTCATTTTTGCATTCTGGGTCGCGAGCGATATTCCTCACTACCAGAGTACCCAACCCCATCGTTGCCACCGAACTAAACAGCGACACAAAGGCGATCGCGTAGTTGAGCAATCCAAATTGTGTCGGACCAAGATAGCGAGCCACCCAAAGACCGACAAACAGACCTAGACCCATCTGCAAGATTTGGTCAGTGAACAGCCAAGCTATGTTGCTGAGTACCTGGCGCAGATTAGGGCCGAGCCTTTTACTGACCGCAGTTAACTTATCTAGCATCAGAATATTTTAAATCTTTACAAAACACAAACGCAGTTCTGGCAGGGTCGGCAATCTCGCAAAATTAGACTGGTTGGTCCTATAACAACATATCACAACTTGAGGGAGCATCTCAATGAAAGCAGCCCACCTAGAAATTGGAGTTTGGAGGCAGGAGGCACGAGGCAGGAGGCAGGAGGAAAGAGGAAGAAGGAAGGAGCCAGAAGAAGTGTTTTTACAAATATGAGATGCTCCCCAAATTGACCCACGATCCGCCCAATGCTTACTTCAATGGACAGTGCGAGCTAAAGAACGCCTTTGAGGGCTACTGGTGCTACTGTTAGAACTATTGTTAGCATTATCTATCGCCAGTCGAACCGTCAACATTGCGTAACTCAGCCAAGGATTTGCTATCTCTATAATATAACTTTCTGTGATGTTGCTTATAATAATAGACACTAGAAAACAAATCGGTATTCCCGCTTCTTCCAGGGTGCTACGACTCAAATACCGAACTGCGTAAGCTAAATTGAGCAGCAAGGAAGTCATCATTAAGATTAATCCGGGCCAACCGAAGGCTAACAAGATACCGATCGCGCCATTGTGAGGATTTTTCGGTTGAAATCCATTAGGAGTATAAATAAAATAAGCCGGAGTACCCGATCCTAACTTATCTTGTTGAAAAAATCCATCGTATCCGTAGCCAAACCAGGGGCGCTGATTTACCGCAGCAATTAACTGCGGCCAGAATTCTGTCCGCCCAGTTAGAGTCAAGTCTTTGCCTAAGCCACCTACAATAATATCCTCTAGGTTGTCTACTACAAAAACAGTCATAATTATGCTGACGACCAGGAAACATATAATCGCAGTAAAGGCCCACTGAAAACTTAATTTTTGTAGAAAGTTTAGTGACGAGACTGCAATTATTAATAGGATTGTAATCACTAGAGCCGCGCTCGATTTATTAGCCCTTACTAGGTAAAATGAAAAGAACATCATTCCCAAAGCAATCCAGCGATCTTTCTGAGTTTTAGCTCCTTGAAAATAATGCAAATACCAAAATGCCGTACAGAGAGCTAAGACTCCCCCCAAAGAATTTTTAGATTGGGTCAAGCCAACAAAATCGCCTGCTCCAGGGGGTTTAATTACAAAACTTGCCAAACCGATTGCCGTGTATCCCCACCGCCAGAAACGAGATAAATCCTCCCATTTATATTGGGCTGCAATGTAAAACCCGAAAGCAGTAAATCCTGAGAAAGCTAGGCTTGCTCTTAGCGTTTCTTCAGGAACTAGAGACCATAATGTAGACAGTAAGGGAAGTAATATATAAAGTAAAAAGAAAGGATTCATTATCAATATTTTGGCAATAATATCTATGAAATTGCTCATAAAAATTTTAATTCTTGAAATCAAAATTAATACTACCCAGGGGTAAAAAAAATAAGGTATTAGTTTTAATATCCCCCCTTCTGGATCTTTCAAGTTAACAAAATGCAAGTAATTAAAAGGAGGTTGTATCAAAAAGGGAGAGATAAAAATATAAAGACCAGCAAAGCTTTTTTCTAAAGCCAAACCGATTTTTTTATAGCTGGCAAATTGAAATAATAGTATAGTTGCCATCCCGACTATAGCAAGTAGCATCAAAGTCAATGAAGAACTACCTAAAATCAGCTCTCTCAGCATATTGGGTAGAGACACTGGTTGATTCATAATTGCTTTCCTTTATCACCAACAATATCAAATTATATAGATATAAAATATAGCCGTCAACCCGCAACCACGCTAACACAGAAATTAGGCATAAAGCAAAAATACAGCATCGTTTTTTCGGTGATCGCTTAAAATAATGAGCTTTTTGCCCAGCACTAAAAAGGCTACACTTATATAAATCATAGTCAATAAAATTAGGTGGTGTATGGTTAACACCCATTTTCCAAGACAGATAGCCCCGTCGGTTGTGGGTGTTGTCTTGTTTGCTTCCAGTGTCCTCGCTGATGCCAGGATCACCCCGGCACAACTTCCCATCCCGCTAGGCGCAGACCAAGCCCAGAATGTTGCGCCCGTTAGGCGATCGCCCGAAAGCTACAAACTCGGCGGTGGCGATCGCATCCAAGTAGAAATACTCGAAGTACCCGAACTTAGCCGTGGCTACGAAGTCCTTTCCGACGGTTCAGTCAACCTGCCCCTGATCGGCTTGGTCTCCATCCGCGGTCGCACCTTAGTAGAAGCCACCAACATCATCCGCAACGCCTACCGCCGCGTCCTCAAAGACCCCATAGTCACAGTCAGCCTCGTCGCCGCCCGCCCCCTCAACGTCGGCGTCATCGGAGAAGTCACCAGGCCCGGAAACTTCACCATTACCCTAACTCCTGGCCCGGGAGCCGCGCCGAGTGTCCAGTACCCCACTGTCACCCAAGCGATCAGACTCGCAGAAGGCGTCACGGGTGTGGCCGACATCCGCAACATCCGCGTCCGCCGTCCCCAACGAGACGGCCCCGATCAAGTGCTCAATGTCAACCTGTGGAAATTCTTGGAGGAAGGAGACATCTCTCAAGACATCATTTTGCAAGACAGAGACACAATCGTGATTCCCACAGTCGCCAACTTCAACCAAGCAGAAGCTCGTCAATTTGCGACGGCAAACTTTTCGCCACCCCCAGAAAAACCTCGATCGATCTCCATCGTTGGTCAAGTCACCCGCCCCGGGGCTTACGTCGTGATCGGTGGCAATACCACCAACGACCTCAGCCGCGAAGGTTTCCCCACCGTCATCCGGGCCATTCAGCTAGCTGGTGGCATCACATCGGATGCCGACATCCGGCAAATCCAAGTGCGGCGCGTCACCAGAAGAGGTGAACAAATTATCCCAGTCAACCTGTGGCAGTTCCTAGAGTCCGGGGACGGCGCCCAAGATACCATCCTCCAGGAGGGAGACACGATCATTGTGCCCAAAGCCACGATCGTTAACCCAGCAGAAGCTGGCGTACTCGCTAGCACTAACTTTGCCCCCGTCGGCATTAACGTTTTTGTAGTAGGAGAACTCAGAACATCCCTCGATCCCTTGAGGCTCCCAGCTAATGCCACACTGAATCAAGCTTTAGTTTCCAGAGGATTTTTTGGCTACGAGAATACCAGAGCTAGAAGGGATAAAGTTGAGCTAGTCCGCCTCAATAACGACGGTACAGCTACTAAACGGACGATCGAAGTCAATTTAACTCAAGGAATTAACGAAGAAACCAATCCTCAACTTCGCAACAACGACATGATTATCGTATCTCGCAGGGGTCTCGTCAATTTTGTCGATCGCATGAACGCTGTAATCGGACCTGTCGGGCCTGCGACGGGAGTGTTAAATTTTATAAACGTTATCCGATTTTTATTCAGGTAAGAAGGCGGCGGGTGAGGTGGATAATTCCTGGCAAAGGCTAGAATAAACTAAACAATAAGATTACCCAGCCGCGACCTGGCCGCTTCAAAAATATCAACCTCAAAAATATCAACCTCAAAAATACCCAGGCTGAATATGGATAGCAGACAAGATTACCAACCCTTCACACCCAAATCGAATGGCAAACTGCCGGAGTTATCTGCTCAGAACTACAGAGATCACTTTGTTGAGGAGAGAGAAGAAGAAAAGCTAGACTTGTCCTGGCTCTTAGGCGTCGTGCGCCGTCGCTTCCCGGTCATGGCAGCCGCCACCATTGCTTTGAGCGCCCTGGCAGGAACAGCGATCGTCGCCACTTCTAAAAGCATAACGATCGAGTATGAAGGCTCCTTTTCCCTGTTAGTAGAACCCGCCACTGCTGAAGGTTTGCTGTCCAAACAATTAAACAACACCCAAGCTGCCGACTTAGCAAGAATTAATATAGAAGGAATTAGCTTAGTAGACTACGAAACCCAAATTAGGATTTTGCGTAGCCCCAAATTGATGCAGCCCGTGCTTGAGGAATTGCGAGCGTGGTATCCCAAAATGACCTATACGGAACTGATCTCAAAAATGTCCATCAACCGCATCAGCTACACGAAAGATGGCAAACAGCAAGGCACAAAAATTTTACAAGTTCGCTACAAAGATGCAGACAGAAAAAAAATTAACAACGTATTGGACAAAATTTCTAAAGCTTATCTAGACTACAGCTTGCAGCAACGGCTGATGGGCATTAATCAAGGTATTAAATTTATAGATACGGAGCTTCCCAAGCTCCGAGAAAGAGTAGAAGTTCTGCAATTGCAAGTCCAAAGACTGCGGCAGCAGAGCAACTTATTTGAACCTCAGATAGAGGGAAAATCTTTGTCTGAACAAGTTCAAAGCATTCGCGGCAAGCAAGTAGAAATCAGAGTTCAGCTAAAAGGGATGCGAAACCTCTACCAAAGCTATGAAAAACTACTCAAGGAAAATAATCCCCAGGGGCTGCTGATTACCCAAGGACAAGCTTACGGCGGACTCTTAGGTCAAATTCAGAGAATAGACTCGGAATTGTCAATGAAATTAGCTCAGTACAGAGAAGACAGTTTGCCAGTTTTAGCGCTGCGAAAAAGTCGGGAAGAACTTATTTTAACCGCCACTCAACAAGCAAAAGAAGTGGTGATGGGAAATTTAGAGACCCAAATCAAAGAAATTGAAGCGCGCGATCGTGAAATGACCGCTGTGCAAAATGCTCTCAACCAAAAAATTAGAAACTTTTCAGTTACAACCCGACAATACGACAATTTACAGCGAGAACTGCAAGTAGTTACTAAGAGTTTGTCGGACTTCTTGGCAAAACGAGAAGCCTTGCGAATTGATGCGGCTCAGGAGCAAATACCCTGGGTGCTGATAAATCCTCCGGAAATTCCGCGAGACAAATTCGGCAACCCTATAACAGCTACCGTCAAACAAACCAGAAAACAGTTAGCGCTGGCAGTAATTTTAAGCAGTCTGCTGGGCATAGCCGTCGGCTTGCTCGTAGAGGTACTAAATACTGTGTTCCACACTCCAGAATCACTCAGAATGGCCACAAGATTGCCAATACTCGGGGTGATTCCGTTTACCAAGAAAGTCAAGCGCAGACCGCCAGCCAGACAGAGAAAACTAACATCGGCTCGATCGAACTCGAAAGTGGAAGTAGTCGAACAGGTCGAAGCTAGACCTACTGGTTCGATGAGCGGGGCACCAAGTATTTTGAGCGACTTGGACTATCAATTTTTAGAAGCATTTCGATCCCTATACACGAACATTCACTTGCTGAGTGCAGGCACGGCAATTCGATCGCTCTTAGTCGGCTCAGCCGTAACCGGAGACGGGAAATCTACAGTAGCTTTGCACCTAGCAGCCACAGCAGCAGCCGTAGGACAGCGAGTATTGTTAGTAGATGCAGATTTGCGTTGCCCCCAACTGCACACTAAGTTAGGACTGTCGAACGTGCGTGGCCTGGGCGATGCCATCTCCACAGATATCAGCCTCAACGACGCGATTCAACGAGCCCCGAACCAAGAAAATTTGTTTGTACTCACCGCAGGCCAAATTCCCCCCGATCCGATCAAGCTTCTTTCTTCCAAAAAAATGCAGTATCTGATGGAGCAATTTCAAGCATTTTTTGACTTAGTAATTTATGACACCCCGCCACTAGCAGGCTTGGCAGACACCCACTTGATCGCAGCTCACACAGACGCTACGATTATGGTCGTCCAAATTGGGCAAACGGACCGAGCGCAAGTTCGCAAAGTTTTAGAAGAATTAAAAATTTCTGGAGCTTCCGTCTTGGGAATCGTTGCTAATGGCTGCAAAAACACCGGTCACAGCTACCGCCAACGCCCGGTCGTTTTAGACACGCTCTACGACCAAAAACTATCGGCTTTAGGTACGAAAAATCCTAATTAGACAAATGTTGATGCAGGGAGCATCTCATATTTGGAAAAAAACTTCTTCTAGCTCCTTCCTTCTTCTTCTTTCCTTCTTCCTCTTTCCTTCTTCCTCTTTCCTCCTGCCTTCTGCCTCAAAACTCCAATTTCTAGCGGAGGGCTGCTTTCATTGAGATGCTCCCGTTGATGCACGCGGCCGAGCGCCGCCGTCCTCAACGGGAAACGCACAACCAAGCTATACCCTGATTTTTTGATAATAGTACCATTTGAGAAAGAAAATGATAGACTAACGGACATAGCCTCGTGTGTCAACCGAGATTGCGCGGATCTTTAAATTTTGCCGTAATTACTCAGAAAATGATTGAGAAATCAGCAAAAGTGGGTAAACTACATTTAGCAGATCGCAATCTCAATCAGGAAAAGACACCTTTGAAGGTGAACGTTAGTGTAAACGTTAATGAGAACGTTTCAACCCAGAAACTTGGTAGGGATTATTCTATGAGTACAGTTATGGTTGTTGATGATAGCGTCACTCTGCGGGAGATGATCGCCGACTTGCTCAAAGGTAGAGGACTCAACGTCACGGTAGCGAGTGATGGCGTAGAAGCTCTAGAGCAAATCAAGGCTAACCGCCCAGATTTAGTCGTTCTGGATATCGTGATGCCCCGGATGAACGGCTACGAAGTCTGTCGCAGGCTCAAAAGCGACCCTAAAACCCAAAATTTGCCTGTCGTAATGTGTTCGAGCAAAAGCGAAGAGTTCGATCGCTATTGGGGAATGAAACAAGGAGCCGACGCTTACATCGCCAAGCCATTTCACCCTCAAGAATTGGTCGGGACTATTAAGCAACTGCTGCGAGGTTGAGGTGGAGGAGTAGGGACAGGAAAAAAATTGTCTTGAGCGCTGATTATTTCTGCTCCCGCAGCCTCTCTAAACTACTCGATTGACAATAGTCCAAACATCCCCGTCCGATCGCACGTAGGGAACAGAAATACTCTTAAAACCAGTAATAAAAGGCTTGTAATAAACTTGCCAGTAGCTGGGACTAATTTGGTCGGCGATGGCTTTGAGTCCCTTCACTTCCGCCGCCAGTTCCGCCGCCAGTTCATTAATCCGTTCCGCGTGTCCCTGAGCTAGTAATCTTCCTTCTTCAACTTGCTCCTCCATCGGAGTGATTCTTTGCAACTTTACCGACTGCTGTTGTTTCTGACTCAGTTGAGCAGACAGAGCCGCGATCGCGTCATCTATACCCTTGACTTCTGCCGACACTTGTGCTGTTTCCCTGGCGTGACGCCGATAAGCATCGGCGATCGCTTGGGGCGAATTACCCGTTGGGACAACATCGGCAATACTAAGCTGCTGGCGTTCCAGGCGCAATTCCTCAATTTTAGAGTAAATTGCTTCTATATCTGTCTGAAGTTTGTCCACCTAATTATTACCGCGTGGTTGTTTGATATTTTAGCATATTAACACAAACCAATGACCTAATCGCCCTATAAATAGCATACAGCACTTCTGGATGTTATGAGGTACAGTAGCAGCAATTAGTAAACCAGTTTTTAAGATGTTTCGGATTAATTAAGTCAAGAGCCACAGAAATTATGGTGTCAACCATTTTAGTGGTGGTTGGTGACAAATGGATCGAGAAAGATTTGAGTTGCGACCACCATAATTCAATTGGATTAAAATCAGGAGAGTATGGGGAAAAACACAAGATAGAAGCACCCACCGCTTCAATCATAGGCTTAATTGAATCTACTTTATGCGCGGGTAAATTATCAATTCACGTCTACTGCTCCCGACCACAATTGTGGCACTAAACATTGCTCAATAAATACCTCAAATGCTTTGCCATCCATTGAGTTATCCATTGTCATGAGTGCCACTACTCGCTTCAAACTAATTGCACCAATTACTGTGACTTTTTTCCCTCGGTAAAAAGGTTTAACCGCATAGACTCTCGTTCCTCGTTGTGAACGTGCATGACTTCTGGTTAAACAAGCGTAATACTCCAGTCTCATCTAAAAAGACTAGATTTTTTGGGTCGATATGCTTGAGTTTTTACCAATAATCTAACCTTAACTTCATGACTCTTTCAGTGCCGGCTTGGCTACCGATCACTGTTTTTTTTTACGATTCTTCTGGGCAAATAACTCACACAATTCTAGTAAGGTTGCATCGGGATGTGCTGCCACTATTTCTCTCAAAGAAGCTGTGGAATTATTCAAATGACTATATCTCGGTTTCCCACTCTCGTTTCGGCTGTAAATTCCCCTCGATTTTTTGTTGCTTGACCAGTTTTTGAACTAAGCTTTTACTGACGGAAAATATCGCTGCTGTTTTTCTGATCGACAGCTTCTGATCTTGATGGGCTGCTACTATTTTTGGAAAGCAAATTTACTAAATATGCTTTCATTGGTGTATTTTTTAATCTATTCTTATTGTACCTCATAACACCCGGAAGTGCTGTAAGAGTGACCGCCCTTGGCGCCGAGGGGATCGAGCTTAACTGAACCGTATGGCGCTATATAGCAATCCTAAATGATTCGTGTAATTCTTGTAGGGGCAAACCCCCTGTGGTTGCCCCGATGCAGGCTGGGGTAGGCACGGGGAGTAGGGGTAGCACTACCCCTACATATTTTTACAAATGATGCGAGGATTGCTATATTCGAGAAATTATTTATGGAAAAAAGAGAGCATTGCGTTACTGGGAAATCACAACAGATATAGATACCATTTCCGAAAACTCAACCTGGTATATGATGACACAAATTCCGGGAGTCTTAGCTAAAGAAGTTGGGAATTTGTATGGAAATACGACTTGGATTGAATATGGTTTTCGACAAAGTAAGAGTGAATTAGGGTGGGCGGATTTCCGAGTCACCCAATATTCACAGATTGAAAAATGGTGGGAAATCGTTTGTAGTGCTTACGTGATGATCGGCCTCTATACTAGGTCTAATAGAGCCGTTAACTCCCAGACTCCATCACCCAGCTCTTTATCCGCAAAAAACTTCTCACTTCTCCACCGCTTTGAGCAACATCAAGACGCTTGATGAAAAAAAAAGTTGGAAGAGGCATCTAAACAATTTGAGATTAATATTACAAGCTTTAATTAGCTTTAACTTGATACAACAGTGGCTAAAAATTTTTCCGATTCCACAATTATCTACAGGCTGGGCTCGATTAAGAGCGTTAATGAATTTTTACCCAAATCCCTTCTCTTACTTAATAAATGAGAGTGAATTCTTATTTTCTTCTGCCGCTTAGTGACAGAAGAGAGGTATCTTGCCTACGGCATCTAGTTTAACGTTGTAAGCCCGGTTAAGCATGGCGATCGAGCCGTCGTGGCCGAGCACGGTATAAGAGGAGAAGTGAACATTGTTGCCGATGCGGACGTAGGCGGGATCTCCAAAGACCGTATTGAGCCAGATGCTGCAATTTTCGCCTAGCGCTTACAAGTTGCCATGGCGGGGGAGAAATTCTGTGTATTCTTGGGCACAGGCGTTACAGAATTGGATGTAAAGGCCACGGAACTTGCCGTAACGCATCGCAAGATGGCGGATAATTTTTTGCAATATAGATCTAAGCATTTTCCTGGTTTTTGGTAGATTGAAGAATCTTGGCAGGAATACCTACTGCTGTTTTGCCTGCGGGAATATCTGATAAAACTACAGCATTAGCACCGATATTTACGTCGTCTCCCAAGTTTACTTTTCCGAGGATTTTTGCACCAGCGCCGACGTTAACCCGATCGCCCAATTGAGGGGATTCCAGCGGCTTGTCCAAATAGCGGTTTCCCAACGTTACACCTTGGCGGATAATGCAGTCGTCGCCGATCGTACAATATCCGTGAATAATAATAGCGTTTTGATGTTCAATCACCACGCGACGACCGAGCTTCACAGTGTAAGGCAAGTCTATCCCGTAACTATTGCGGACTTTTCGGTAGAGTGCTCGATAAATAATGCTCAAAGGAGCTCGCAGTAATTTCGGTTCTACCTGCATTCTCCAGACGCCAAAACGCTGCACTGCTACGGCGCGAAATCCCGGTTTTGTCCAATCTCGACCATGAGCAATCCAGTCTTCTTTAATTTGCTGCCACAGTCCCAGGCCGGGGTCTTCTACTTGATTTTCAGTGGTGATTAAGTTTTGCTCAGTTACCATAAGCTCTAATTCACATTATTTATTGTTTACTCTATTGCTAGATGCCGACGATATTAATGGGTCTATCAGGTTTGTGAGGAAGGAGCAATCCGGTTTTATTGATCGAGAATACTAATTCCTCAGCTGCATCATAAAATATTTTGCTTGCCTAGGCTAACCTGGTTTAGTTGGCTTTGACCCATTTACCAACTCCCTTTAAAAGTTTTTGGATTTTTCAATCTTACCCCCCTTAAAAAATACACTATTTAATACAAAATCTCTCAGCAATTGTGGTGGATCGCCATCGGGTTTGCCTTGAAGTACGCGACGCACCCTCCAGGCTGCAAAACCCGAAGCCCAGGATACATCAGTTAATGCTGTGTAAACCAAGCCGTAGTTTTTGATAAAGTACCTACGCCGGGAATCAAACCAATAGGTAGGCAGCCGCTTGGCGGGCTTTTTGGTGTCAGTGACGCCTGAGCTTTGGCCGACTAAGTGCACAACGCGACTTTCAGGTACGTACCAGCAACTCCAGCCAGCTTTGTTCGCTTGCAGACAAAAGTCCATTTCTTCGCAGTACATGAAATAAGCTTCATCCATCAAGCCAATCTTTTCAAATACTTCGCGACGGACGATCATGCTGGCTCCAGCTACCCAATCAGTTTGACAGGTTTCTTGGGAAATCGGAGGCGCTGCGGCCCAGTTGGCTAATAACTTGGATATAAAGCCTGTCCGCCAACCAAAATCGAGTTCTGTCAAGATGTTGTGAAACCGAAAAGCTGACTCCTGGGGCGTGCCGTCGGGGTCTTCCAAGCGGCTGCCGGCGATGCCGGCTTCGGGATGAGTGTCCATGAAATCGACGAGGGCTTTTAAGGCACCTGGGCGAACTATGGTGTCTGGGTTAAGCAGCAGGAAGTAAGGGGGGGGATTGGTGGATTGGAGGGCGGGACGGATCAGGGCGTTGTTGCCGAAAGCAAATCCGCCGTTGCGCTCTAGGGGAACGAAGGATGCCCATTCATTCCAGCCTTCTGAGGCGATCGCACTACTAATTTCTTCGACAGAGCGATCGCCTGAAGCATTGTCGCCAACTACAACTCGCATACCGGGCAGCGATTGAACTTCGCTAACTAGAGAGCGCAAGCAGTCAATTGTCAAACTAGAGGTTCGGTAGTTAACAATGACAACCAGCAGTGGATAGGGGTGATTGGACTCGCTGGCCTTCGACATAAGTACCGTTGTTTGTTTAACAACTTTTTAGCTCAAGTTGTACCCATCTGGCAAGCTGGAGCGATCGCCCGGAGTACAGGTATCGCTTAAGTAGATGAGTCGGAAAATACACAAGTAGTCAAAAGCGAGGGTAACTCCGTGAAACGAAGCAATCCCAAAGCTTCTGACAGCTTTACATTCCTTTACACAGCCAGGTTTATTTGCGCCTACCTACTTACTTTTTTCATTGCTCCAACATACTTAACAAAAGCTGCCACCGCTGCCGGTGCATTTCTTCGTGAGTCAGGCTGCGAGCCTGTTTCAGACCTGCCATGCCCATATTTTGAAGTAGGTTCAAGTTTTCTCCCGACTGTTTGAGCAAGTTTGCTAAATCAACTGGGTCATTGCAATTACCGATCAAGCCTGTGATGCCGTTTTCGATGCAGTCGCGGAGTCCGGCAGTGTTGTTTGCCAGTACCGATACAGCCTGGGAATAAGCATCGTATACTATTCTGGGCTGTTCGTCTGAGGTGCTGGGAACCACAACAGCATGATATTGTTGCAGCCGGCTGAAGAATTCTCTCCCGTAAGGAATAGTTCCCAAAAGTTCGATCTGTACGGATTTTTGCATTGCCTTGCTGGCTGCTTGGCAGTTGCTTAACAGTTCGCCTTCACCTAGTATGTCCAGCTTGACGGCAATGTTTTCCTCGTCCAAGATTTTCATTGCTTCTAGGAGAACTAACAGACCTTTCTGTGGATGCAATCTGCCCGCAAATAGAATTTTTAGTTGTTTGGGCGAGGCTGACAGTTTTTCCTGCCATATTTTAGTCGCCTCTGCTTCCGAAATAATATTTTCTTCATCTATCCACGAAGCGTGAATTATGTGACTTTTTTTGTGTGGTTTTTTTAATAAACTTTGCTGATATTCTCCCTGTGTAAAGATTGTCAAGTCGGCGCTGTTGATGCACCAGCGATTCAATGTTTCGTATATGTAAGCTTGAATTTTGGCTTTAATGCTGGCAGGGGTTCCCGGCTGCAGCCGCCACGGTGCGGACTCGACTATGAGCAGGTATGGTTTCCGCTGTATCAGGACTATGGGCGTCACTAACCATGCCATCGGAATCGGCCAGCCTGCTACGCCGCTATGTACGATATCTGAAGATGCGATCGCGCCCCAAAGCTGGGCAACCGTTGCCGGCAGCAGAAATATTCCTTTGGCCAAGCTATTTGGGGAGGGAAGGTCAATAAATTTAGCATCAGCAAATGATGTTTCCGAATCCACCTCTATGGTATTTTCGGGGAGGGTTTCTCGCACGCACGGAGATGCTAGCGTGAAGTTTTTCAAATACTTAAAGTGTTGAGTTAGGTCTTTAGCCCACATTAAATCGAGATACCTGCAGCCTTTGGAGTCGCGGAAGGATGGGATGTTGAGGACTAGCAGGTAGTGCTTGTCTATGGGCATCAAAGTCGGTTCTTTGGCCCCATCTTCTGTGATATTTAACGAGTTGGAGTCCATAAAATACACTAGGATTGAATGCGATATATCTATTTTAATGCCACTTTAGCCTGTTTTTAGTATTAATTGACACCCTAAACACGCAATCATATCGCCAAAGAATACTGAAGTCCATATTAAATCTCCCCAATCTGGGTCAATATTCCGCACAGTTTTTGGAACTATACTACAAGCCTTACAGGGCAAGCAGCATAAAAAAGTCGAATTAAATGCCGCGTCAGGGGTAAAGATGACTTTGATTTCATTATTTACGCTAGCCTCAAAGTCAAGTAAGAATAAGCCATTGGGCAATAGAAAAAGTGTCCGGACTCTTGCTGGATCAAAGTCGATACTGCCTGTAGGCTTGACTGGCAGCTCGGTGCAGCAGCGAATGTCGGTAAACTAACCCCTTAGCGTCATCGGAATAGCCCCCGCCAATCACGCAGGCAACGGGATAGCCGCCGGCCAAACACGCCATCAAAACTTGCATTTCCCGGCGAAATAAGCCCGTATCAGTTAAAGCTAATTTTCCCAGTTTGTCACCGTGATGAGGGTCTACTCCAGCATCGTATAAAACTAAGTCGGGCTTGACATTTGAAAGCAAATCTGGTAAGAATTTATCCAAGGTTTGTAAATATTCGTCGTCCTCCATACCCACAGGCAAAGGTACATCTAAATCGCCCTTTTGTTTAGTGCCGGGAAAATTGACTTCGCAGTGCATCGAGAAAGTAAAAACACTGCTGTCATCTTGAAATATTACGGCGGTTCCGTCTCCTTGGTGGACATCTAAATCGACAATTAAAACTTTGCGAACTAAACCATTTTTTTGCAAGACGCGAGAGGCGATCGCCAAATCATTAAAAATACAAAAACCAGACCCAAAAGCAGGGAAGGCGTGATGAGTTCCGCCCGCAGTATTGCAAGCCAAACCGTAGTCTAAAGCGAGCTTTGCAGTTAGTACAGTTCCTGCAACCGCAGTGCAAGTGCGATTAGCAAGGGCGCGACTCCAAGGCAGACCAATTCGCCGAGTCGCTTTGTTATCCAGCGTCCCGTTGCAGTAAGCTTGAACATAGGAGTGGTCGTGGACTAATTCAATCCATTCTTGAGGGGGAAGTTCGGGAGCGTGAAATTGCGATTTATCTGCTACCCCGTCCGCGAGCAGCATCTGGTAAAGCATCCGAAACTTTGCCATCGGGAAGCGGTGATCCGGTGGCAGGGGTGCAACGTAATCTTCGTGGTAAATAATTGGTAAGTCCATTAAAATTATTGTATAACGAATGAATCTCCAATTGAGCGCCTGCAATCTCAAATTTAAATTCGCTGGAGAACTTGTATATGCAACAACTAAAAACAGTCTGGCAGTCCGGCAGCACCGACCCCGAAAATGCTGACAATCTCGATAATATCAGTCAGTGGTGGGGAAACCTGAACGGGAAAGAAATTAGCTGGGTAGAGCGACTGATTCCGCAAATCGGCGGTTTGAGCGAAATTCACTGGCACCCCCAGCGTTTTGACGAAACATTTGTGATAGTCAATCCCGAAATTCGGGAGGAAACTCTCTATTGGTACAAACCAGATTCTCCTGTCCAACGTAACAACACTGTTGACAAATTAGAACTTGACAACTTGCAACAGCAATTGTACATCTATCCTCAGTTGGAAGCGGAACTGGTAATTCGCGTAGGAATTCCCGAAGTTAAATATCAAACACTTGAATTAAACAATCCCGAAATAGCCTTAGCCGAAGATAATCTGCTGCTGCTGTGGGAATCCGATCAAGAACTAGAAATTAAAATTTACTTGAGCAATGAAAATATTGCTAAACTTAAGGAATTGCTAGCCTAGAAAAGACCGAGAAAATATTTTATAGGGTAAGCTTTGGGTGCGGGGTGGATTGCTATTATATACTCTTAGTTACCTATAAATATCTTAAGACTCAGGAGTCGGTGGGTCAAAACCGAGGTTTTTCACAGCCATACTTTGTTGCAGCGACAAGAGTCAAAAACGGTTTCTTCACCTCGTGGTATGTCCATGTGTGTATCTGTGCTAAAACCCTTTGAACGTGCGAGCAAAATGTCCAGAAAGTTGTGTTATCCTCCGGGCAATTTTAATGCTAAACTCCAGCAAGAAACTGTCCTGGGCGAATCAACCGGGTTGTACGAAAATACTTTGTCGCAGCCATTGAACAAAGTTAAGAAACCCGGTTGCTTTGGTCTGGAGTGCCTAAGCGATGATTGTTTTTCAGCCAAGTTAATTTGTACAGCAAATCAGGCGATTTCTTTTGACAACAAAATGTAGTTAAGTACGGTTATTTTGAGTGAAGAATTAAGAGAAGCAACCAAGAAATTGAAAAAACATAAGGTGCGTTAGTTGATGGCTAATATCTAAAGTTAATCCTCTATTTGCTGAGTGTAAAAATGTTTAATAAATAATGATGAGCGGAAGAAATCGCTAAATATATTAAATCATCAATCTGCTGCTAGAAATAAAAAAATCACAATGACCAGACAAAAAATGATATTTGACAAAGAAAGTATTCACATTTTAATTATTGACGATCAGCCCCACAACCTGCGGTTTATATCAAATATATTGACGAAAGAAGGGTATAAAGTTCAGCGGGCGATTTCGGGAGAAATGGCGGTCAATGCTAATTTAGCAGTTCTCCCAGACTTGATTTTGCTAGATATTGCTATGCCCAAAATGAACGGATATGAAGTCTGTGCTAGACTGAAATCCAACGAAAAAACTAAGGAAATTCCGGTTATTTTTTTGAGTGTTTTTGAGGAGACTTTTCACAAAGTCAAAGCTTTTGAAGTCGGCGGTGTTGACTACATTACTAAGCCTTTTCAAGTGGAAGAAGTTTTAGTGAGGATCGAAAGTCAATTGACTATACAACAGCTATCAAAACAATTAAAACAGCAGAATGCCCAACTGCAACAAGAGGTAGAATTTCGCAAGCGAACAGAACAATCACTCCGGGAAAGCAAAGCGCGGTTGCAAAAATTGGCGGTCAATATACCGGGAGTTCTTTATCAATTTATCAAGAAACCAGAGGGAAATTTTAAGTTTGAATATATTAGTTATGCTTGTCGGGAGATTTACGAATTAGAGAGTGAGGAAATATTAAAATGTCCCGACTTTTGCTTCGATCAAAATCATCCAGATGACCACGAATATCTGGTAAAACAAATTGCTACTAGCGCCCAAACTTTAGAACCTTTTGCCTGTGAATGGCGGATTGTTACGCCGTCGGGTAAACTCAAATGGCTCCAATCTAATTCTCGACCAGAAATGCGCGATAATGGCGATATTGTTTGGTATGGCGTACTTTTTGATATCAGCGAGCGCAAGCACGCAGAAATAGAAATGGCTGGAGCTAAAGCTGCTTTAGAACGGCAAGTTCAGCGAGAATTGCTGATTGCAAAAATAACTCAAGAAATTCGCTCAAGCTTGCAGCCAGAACAAATATTTCAAATAGCTGCCACTCAAGTCGGTCTGGCATTCTGCGTCAATCGCTGTTTGATTCATACTTACGTTACTACCCCCCAAGTCGATATTCCTCTGGCTGCAGAGTATCTCGAACCCGATTGCGAATCTATTCGGAACGTACCTGTTCCAATTTGGGGCAATCCTCACGTCATACAAATGATGATACAAGATCTGGCGATCGCCTCCAACAATGTTTATTCAGACCCTCTTTTGCAAGCTGTTCAACCGATTTGCCAGAAGGTTGGGTTAAAATCGATGCTGGCAATTCGCACTTCCTACCAAGGCCGGGCAAACGGTGCTATCTGTTTGCACCAGTGCGATCGCTACCGGGAATGGACTTCAGAGGAAATCGACTTATTAGAAGCTGTGGCTGCTCAAGTAGGGCTCGCTATCGCTCAAGCTAAACTGATCGAACGAGAAAAAAACCGAATTCAGCAGCTCGATCGACAAAATAAAGTGCTGCAAGCAGAAATTCGCACCCGTGTCCGCGCCGAGCAAGCTCTGCAAGAATCTGAAGCAGAATTGCGGGCGATTTTTGCCGCCATGACTGACACAGTTTTAGTGAGAAATGCAGAAGGGCGCTGTATCAAAATCGCCCCGACAGCATCAACGAATTTGGTGAAACCTCCCAGCGAAATGATTGACAAAACCGCCCACGAAGTCTTGCCGAAACCTATAGCAGATTTAGTATTAGATGCCATCCAACAAGCTCTAAAAACGAAGCAAACTATCAATGTTGAATATAGCTTTAAAGTCGGAGAGCGCGACGTTTGCCTCGATGCTAAAGTTTCTCCGCTGACTCCAGATTCAGTGATTATTGTGGCGCGAGATATTAGCGTTCGTAAACAAACAGAATCCGCACTCAGAGAAAGCCAGCACTTCATTCAAGCAATCGCCGATTCCAATCCCAACCTGTTGTACGTTTACGATGTAATTGAACAGCGGAATGTTTATGCCAATCGACAAATTTCGACGATGCTCGGATATACCGCCCAAGAAATACAAGATATGGGTACAGCAATGATGCCAATTCTGCTCAACTCCGACGATTTGCCAAATTTTTTTGATAGCGTACAAAAAGTTGATCAAGCCAAAGACGGTGATGTCGTTGAATGTCAATACCGAATGAAACACAAAAACGGTGAATGGCGGTGGATGCACAGTTGGGATACAGTATTTCTCAGAACAGCCGATGGTAAACCCAAACAAATTCTCGGCACTGCTAATGACATCACAGACCGCAAATTAGCCGAAGAAAAACTGCTAGCATCCCAACAAAGAATCTCATTTTTATTGCAGCAAACGCCGATCGCCATTATCGAGTTAAACCTCAATTTTGAAATTATTACTTGGAATCCCGCAGCCGTTGCTATTTTTGGCTACAGTGAGCAAGAAGCGATTGGTCGAGTTGCCTCCGATTTGATCGTACCTGAAAGCTATCAACCGCAATTATCTGAGATTTCCAATCACGACTTGAACGCCAAATCCAGCGGGACTACTGAAAATCTGACTAAAGACGGCAGAATTATCATCTGCGAGTGGTATAATACTCAGCTAATTGACGATAACGGTACAGCGATCGGCATTGCTTTAATGGCTGTAGATATTACCGAACGCAAGCAAGCAGAAACCGAACTGCAAGAAAGTGCTTTACGACAAAGAGCGATCGCCCGCATCATTGAAAGAATGCGGCAGACTTTAGATATCCGAGAAATTTTTCACGCCACAACCCGAGAATTGCGCCAAACCATGAAGTGCGATCGAGTCGCTATTTACCGTTTCAATCCAGACTGGAGTGGCGAATTTGTAGCCGAATCCCTTGATCGCAAGTGGGTTTCTTTCATCCAAGCACAGGATACAGATTCTAACCTTACTGAAGGCGCTTTAGACAGCGAACTTTGCCTAGTCCAAAAATTAGATAGTATCTCACCAGAAGTCCACGATACCTATTTGCAACAAACCAAAGGCGGAGCATACAGCCGAGGTAAAACTTACCTTTGTGTCCCAGATATTTACAAGCAAGGTTTCGATAATTGTTACATCCAGTTGCTAGAAAAATTTCAAGCTAAATCATACATTATTGTACCAATTTTTTCTGGAAAAAAGCTCTGGGGATTACTAGCATCCTATCAAAATTCTGCCCCCCGCCAGTGGAGTGAAGCTGAAATCAACGTTGCAGTTGATGTAGGTACTCAGCTAGGAGTAGCATTACAGCAAGCGGAACTGCTTGCCCGCACTCAAAGGCAGTCCATGGAGCTGATTAAATCCAAAGAAAACGCCGAAGTTGCCAACCGCGCCAAAAGCCAATTTCTAGCTTCCATGAGCCACGAACTTCGCACGCCTCTCAACGCCATTCTCGGTTTTTCCCAAGTCATGGCCCGCAACAGTTCTATCACGGAAGAACAAAAAGAATACATAGAAATTATTAACCGCAGCGGCGAACATTTGCTAGAACTCATCAATGATGTTTTGTCAATGTCCAAAATAGAAGCAGGTCAAATTACTATCAATCCTAGCCGCTTTAATCTCTACGACTTTCTCAACAGTCTCAAAGAAATGCTGCAACTAAAAGCCAACTCAAAAGGCTTGTATCTAATTTTTGAAAATTCCCATAATTTGCCGCAGTACATTCAAACAGACGAAGCTAAATTGCGGCAAGTTTTAATTAACCTACTCGGCAATGCAATTAAATTTACTCAACACGGAACCGTTACTTTGCGCGTCAGTAGCCACGCTGAAAAAGACGTCATAGAAGAAAACAAATCCCAATTGTATTTTGAAATTGCCGACACGGGACCCGGCATTTCTCCCTCGGAACTTTCCACATTATTCAAGCCCTTTGTACAAACCGAAACTGGTCGGAAATCCATGCAGGGAACTGGTCTGGGATTGCCGATTAGCCAACAATTTGTCCGCATTATGGGAGGTGATATTGCTGTTGAAAGTCAACTCGGCCAAGGCACAATTTTTAGCTTTAATATCTGGGTTAACTTAGTGACAGAAAGTGATGAGCAAGAAAAACCACCGATTAAACAAGTTATTGGTTTAGAAGCAGGACAAGACATTTATCGGATATTAATAGTTGAAGATGTAACGGAAAATCGCCAACTGCTGCTTAAGCTGCTGGTTCCCCTGGGATTTGAAGTCCGGGAAGCAACTAACGGTCAAGAAGCAATTGCTTTGCATTCAACTTGGAAGCCGCACTTGATATTAATGGATATGCTGATGCCCGTGATAGATGGGTATGAAGCGACAAGAGAGATTAAGAAAACTCTCGAAGGTAAAGAAACAATAATTATTGCCTTGACAGCCAGTGCTTTTGATGAGCAGCGACAAATAATTTTGTCTGCTGGTTGTAACGATTTGATATGTAAACCGTTTCGGGAAGAGGTACTCTTTGAAAAGATAGCGCATCATCTCAACCTGCGTTATATTTATGAAAAAGAGAACTTATCTACTTCTTTTTCTACACCGACGCTGCTTAAAAGTTTGACCACCGAGGATTTGAGTGTAATGCCCACAGACTGGGTGGTCGAGTTGCACCGAGCAGCACTTTGTGTTGACGACAACCGCATCCTCGATCTGATCAAGGAAATTCCCGAAACTGAGGCAAATCTCGCTAACGCTTTAACAGATTTAGTCGATAATTTTCGGATAGATATCATTATCGATTTAACTCAATTATATTATGATGAACGACCATCCATTATCAGCGACTCGTAAAGACATTCTGATCGTTGACGATATGCCGGATAATTTGCGACTTTTATCCACTATGCTGACATCTTACGGGTATCATGTCAGGAAGGCTATTAACGGACACTTGGCTTTGCAAGGGGCACAAATATCTCCTCCCGATCTAATTTTACTAGATATTAATATGCCACAAATGAACGGGTATGAAGTTTGTGAGCAGTTAAAGTTAAGCGAAAAAACTCAAGATATTCCGGTAATTTTTATTAGTGCGCTAGATGACGTGCTGGAAAAAGTTAAAGCTTTTCAAGTAGGAGGAGTGGATTATATTACTAAACCGTTTCAAGTAGAAGAAGTCTTAGCCCGCGTCCAAAACCAACTTTCTCTTCGTTCGCTGCAATGCAAACTGCAACTGCAAGCTAGGGAACTGCACGATCGCAATTCTAGATTGCAGGAAGAAATCGCAGAACGGCAGCGGGCTGAAGAATCAATCCGGTTTTTGCTGGAAACGACGCGGGCGATCGGCGAAGCTGTAGACTTTCACTCAGCTTTAGAAGTAATTTTGCACCAAGTGGGCGAAACAATCGGATGGGATGTAGGAGAAGCTTGGATTCCCAATGCAGAAGCAACTGTGCTGCAATCTGCCAGGGGCTGGTATGCCAGCAACGCGAGGATGGATGCGTTCCGCAAGCAAAGCGAACAACTGACATTTGCCATGAATATAGGCCTGCCGGGACGAGTTTGGGCATCCAAGCAACCGGAATGGGTAGAAGATATTTCCAGGGGCTACCCGCATTTTTTCCGAAGTCAAATAGCACTAGAACTCGGATTCAAAGCGGGTTTTGGTGTGCCGATTTTGGTAGGCGATGAAGTATTGGCAGTGCTAGTTTTCTTTAAAATTTCGTCGGAAGGGAAAGACGCACAATTTATAGACGTTTTCAATGCGGTAGGCACTCAATTAGGTTCTTTGATTCAGCGGAAACAAGCAGAAGAATTGCTACGTATTGCCCAAGAAAAATATCACAGCATTGTAGAAAATGCGATGGAAGGCATTTTTCAAAGCACGCCTTCAGGAGGCTATCTCAGCGCTAATCCAGCTTTGGCAAAATTGTACGGTTACGACTCGCCAGAAGAACTGATGTCCGAGATTAACAATATTGCTCAGCAACTGTATGTTGACCCAGAACGCCGCCGCGAATTTGTGGCTGCTATGGATGCTGAAAATGCCGTTTCGGGGTTTGAATCTATGGTATGTCGCAAAGACGGGCGCCGGATTTGGGTGTCAGAAAATGTTCGGGCTGTTCGAGATGCAAAAGGTGAGCTGATCTACTATGAGGGTACTGTTTCTGACGTTACAGAGCGCAAGTTAGCCCAAGAAGAGCTCAAAATTCAACAAGAACAAAGCGAGAAGTTGCTGTTAAATATTTTACCCAAACCAATCGCAGAACGCTTGAAGGCAGAGCAAAGTACGATCGCCGACAGTTTTGCCCAAGTAAGTGTTTTATTTGCTGATATTGTTGGCTTTACTGAGTTGTCTGCTAGAATGTCTCCCACCGAGTTGGTAAAGCGCTTGAACGTAATTTTTTCGCACTTCGACCAGTTAGCTGAAAAGTACGGTGTGGAGAAAATTAAGACTATTGGCGATGCTTACATGGTAGTCGGGGGATTGCCTACGCCGAGACAGGATCATGCCGAGGCGATCGCCCAAATGGCCCTGGGAATGCAGGAAAAAATAGCAAAGTTGTGCGCCGAGACAGGGGAAAAACTGGCAATTCGCGTTGGCATCAATTCCGGGCCGGTGGTTGCGGGAGTGATTGGTGTGAGCAAGTTTACTTATGATTTGTGGGGAGATACGGTGAATGTAGCGGCGAGGATGGAAGCTACGGGTTTTGCCGGCAGAATTCAAGTTACTGATGTTACTTATGAGCTTTTGAAAGATAAGTATTTGTTTGAGAGGCGAGGCGTAATTCCGGTAAAAGGTAAGGGGAATATGATGACTTATTGGTTGCTACAAAAAAAGTAAAAATTGGGAATTGGGAATGGGGCATGGGGCATGGGCCAAACAGAGCATTGGGCATGGGGCATTGGCCAAACAGGGCATTGGGCATTACAACAAATAAGCAATAACCAATAACCAATAACCAATAACCAATAATTCATGACTACTGACTACTGACTACTGACTACTGACTACTGACTACTGCTATGATGAAAGTAGTTAACGAAACTTTACATAATAGCCGTGACTGCACAACAATTAGTATCTGCAACAAGTTTTGAAAAGCTAATTTGGACTTGGAAAGGTCACAAAATCCAATATACCGTCCAAGGAACTGGCCGCCCTCTGATCTTGATTCACGGATTTGGGGCTTCGATCGGACATTGGCGGCAAAATATCCCCGTACTCGCAGCCGGCGGCTATCGCGTATTTGCTTTGGACTTGCTGGGATTCGGTGCTTCCGCCAAACCAGCCCTAGATTACACTCTGGAATTGTGGGAAGAATTGCTGACTGATTTCTGGGCGGATATGGTACTAGAACCGGCGGTATTTGTCGGGAATTCGATCGGCGCTTTGCTGAGTTTGATGGTAGTCGCCAACCATCCAGAAATATCAGCCGGCGGTGTCTTAATCAACTGTGCCGGCGGGCTCAACCACCGACCGGACGAACTGAATTTCCCGCTGCGAGTAGTGATGGGGACTTTTACTAAATTAGTTCGATCGCCCCTGATCGGCCCCTTTGTCTTCAACAACATCCGCCAAAAACACCGCATCCGCAACACCCTGCGCCAAGTCTACGGGAACCGCGAAGCCATCACTGACGAACTCGTAGAACTCCTGCACGCCCCCTCCTGCGATCCCGGAGCTCAACAAGTGTTTGCATCGATTCTCACAGCCCCTCCAGGCCCTCAACCGTCAGAATTGCTGCCCAAAGTCGATCGTCCGTTATTGGTACTTTGGGGCGCAGACGACCCCTGGACGCCAATCGCCGGCAGCCAAATTTATCAACAATTGGCCGCCAACGATAAACCAGTGAAATTTGTTTCCATTCCCAACACAGGTCACTGTCCCCACGACGAGCGGCCGAGTGAAGTCAACGCTCTGATTTTGGACTGGCTGCTGGAATTGAAGTAAAATTTTTCTGCTCAAGGTAATGCTTGGGCGATCGAGTCAAACCCTTGCATTGCAAGAGTTTTGCCTCACTCCACCGCACCGACACCCCCGCAGCAGCCGACTCAAAAAACAATTTTTGGAAAAAGTATTGACACAATTTACTGAGTCAGCTATATTGATGGACGTGTGAGGAGCGAACCAGAAGAAGCACCGAGACGAAACACGGCCAGTCGTCGGTGCTTTTTCTGTTGCAAGGCATTTTTAAGAGTTTTAAATTATCTATAATTCACATCCAGAAGATCGGTAAGCCCGCCCCGCTTTCTTCAATTCTTCTTTCGCGTTCTTAGCGTCTTCGCGGTTCGTTAAATAAATATTCGATGTTGCAAAAAAAGTAATTGACTCCACTTGATCGGGAAAAATCCGAAAAAGTGGATCTTTTTAGATCATCAAAATTTGATTGCATAGAACTCAAAACTAGACAGTTATATAATAAAAAATTGTCGCTGGGTCGGGGCGGGTTGATCTAGATTTTTTCCAGATGTCGCTAAACCCACCCCTGCGGTATTGGTGCTGCAAATATCAACGATCGCCCAAAACAAATTGTTCGATCGCAGCCACCACCCCATCTTCCTCCACATCCGGCGCCACCCAATCAGCAGCAGCCTTCACGCCATCAGGAGCATTGCCCATCGCCACGCCCACACCCGCGTAGGCAATCATTTCCACATCATTAAAATTGTCGCCGATCGCCATCACGTTCGCCGCCTGTAAACCCAAAAGTTCCTCCGCTAAATACTGCACCGCATCTCCCTTATTCGCCGAAGGATGCGTAGCTTCAAAAAAAGTAGCAACCGATTGAGTCAAATAAAGCTCCGCAGGCGTGTAGCGCTGCCGCATACTGCTGAGCAAGCCGTCGAGTACCCCCGGATTCTCGCACAATGCCAAAACTTTCGTCGGTTCCCCGGGAATATCTCGCCGCAAATCTTTAATCACCATTGGTTCAATGCCTGATCGTTCGGCATAAATTCGGGTAGCTGCGGTAATTTCCGGCACGTAAAGTTGGTCGTCAATGTAGAAATGGATCGAAAGCAGCGGTCGCAAATGCGGTTCTTCAAAATAATCTAACAGTTGCAGAGCAGTTTGTTTCGACAGCGGCAAGTGCCGCAGCCGTTTTTGAGTAGCGTGATCTTGAATCCATGCGCCCTGGTAGCAAATCAGTGGCAATGTTGAGCCGATGTCGCGGTGAAAACGCAAAGCTGATCGGTACATCCTGCCCGTAGCGACGGCTACTTTCACTCCCCGCGACTCGGCCGCCAAAATTGCCTGCTTGACTGGTTCTCGGATGGTATTTGACATACCTGCGATCGTGCCGTCTATATCCACTACCAGCAATTGAATGTCTGCGGTGCCAAAAGCGCGATCGGTCGCATTAGCTGGATTTGAGGCAGTTATATTCTGCATGATTTTTTTAGATTTTAGCTGTTGATTTGCACGCACCCGTTTATTTTGGCACTGGTGGGATAGCAAAGTGCAATTTCGGATTTTTTGAAGACTAAAATATAGATAACTAAATAAGCGACCAAAAAAGTATCTAGGAGGACTCTTTAGGGATGGATTTAGCTAAGCTATATCATAGTAGCCAGTTTACTGCCGTAAAAACCGCACTCGACCGACGCTGTGTATTTTCACTTACTTAATAATACTTGTGACCAAAAAGAATGCAACTCTAAGCCCGCGAGCCAAACTATTATATTATCAATCATTCCCAATCTAAAATCTAAAATCTAAAATCTAAAATTGTCTAACCGCATCTTTGAAATTACCCCTAACTATCATGATTTCTATTCCGGGATACCGCATTGACGGAGAACTTTATACAAACTCTCACACAGTTATTTATCGAGGGATGCAGCTTGAGGAACAAAAACCCGTTATCCTCAAAACTCTCACGCCGCTATACCCTACCCCAGCCCAAATATCCCAACTGCTGCACGAATCCGAAATTCTTAAAAATTTGAGTTTGCCCGGAATAGTCAAGCTTTACAAAATAGAAACATACAATCACTTTCCGGTTTTAGTTTTAGAAGATTTTGGTGGGATTTCCCTAAAAGAGTTTCTCAGCAACAACCAGCTAGAGTTACCACAATTTCTGCATATTGGCATCAAATTAGCAGAAACTCTTGGGCAACTCCACGAACACCACATCATCCATAAGGATATTAAACCCAGCAATATTATTGTCAATATCGAGACAGGAGATGTAAAGATTGCTGATTTTGCGATCGCCTCCATGCTACCGGGCGAAAACCCCGCCCCCAGCCATCCCCATTTACTCGAAGGCACTCTCGCCTATATGTCTCCTGAACAAACGGGGCGCATGAATCGGGCGATCGACTACCGCACCGATTTTTATTCTTTAGGCGTCACCTTTTATGAAATGCTTTGTGGTGAATTGCCTTTTCAGGCGATCGATCCCATGGAATTAGTACACTGCCATATTGCTAAAACGCCAGTTTCTCCTTGGGAAAACAGAAATAAAAAAGTAGAAAGCAAAAGCATCGAAGGCAGAATCAATCAAGTAGGAACCAAGGAGATTCCTCAAGTCGTTTCCGATATCGTCATAAAACTCTTAGCAAAAACAGCCGAAGACAGGTATCAAAGTGCTTTCGGACTTTTGTACGACTTGGAAAATTGTCTCGATCAACTGCAAACTATAGGCGAAATTTCCCACATAACCCTCGGCGAGCAAGATCAGTCAAGTCACCTGCAAATTTCCCAAAAATTTTACGGGCGAGAAGCAGAAGTTAATCTGCTTCTCAGTATCTTCCAGCGTATGAGGCGGGGCAATACAGAAATCGTGCTAATTTCCGGTTCTGCAGGTGTGGGCAAATCCTCGTTAGTATATGAAGTTTACAAGCCGAGTCGGCGGGAAAATGGGTATTTTATTGACAGCAAATTTGAGCAATTTAAACGAGATATTCCTTACGCTTTTTTGCTCCAAGCTTTTCAAGATTTGTTGCGCCAAATATTCACACAAAATGCTGCAGAAATCCATGTTTGGAAAGAAAAAATTTTAAAAGCACTGGGTGGCAACTGCCAAGTAATTATTGAAGCTATTCCTGAAGTAGAACTGATTGTCGGGCCGCAGCCCTCCGTCCCCGATTTAGGAGCCAATGAATCTCAAAATCGCTTTAATTTAGTATTTCAAAACTTCATCCGCGTCTTTGCTCAAAAAGAACACCCCCTAGTAATTTTCCTGGACGATTTGCAGTGGATCGATTCAGCATCTCTCAAGTTAATAGAACTGCTAGCAACTGACATGGGGACTCAATATTTATTAATAATTGGAGCTTATAGAGAGCAGGAAGTAGATGCAAATCATCCCCTAATCATTACCGCCGAAGCAATTAAAAAAGCAGGCGGCACTGTGAGTGCGATCGCCCTTTCGCCTTTAGATATAAGCAGCGTCAACCAATTTGTTGCCCATACTTTGAACTGCGCCCCAGAAAAATCCCTAAGTTTAGCACAATTGCTTTGGCGAAAAACCGCTGGCAATCCCTTCTTTTTAACTCAATTAATAAAATTTATTTACTCAAAAAGCTTGATTCAATTTCAAATTTTACCCTCGAATAATGTGGTCGAGCTAGCTGAACCTAACCTATCGGGCTTAGCGCAACCAATCTCAGAGCAAATTGTGAAAAAATGCCATGTCACAGGCGAGTGGCAGTGGGATATCGAACAAATACAAGAAATGGGAATAACTGACAATGTTGTAGAATTAATGATAGATAACATTCAGAAACTTTCAGAGAATACCCAGGAACTGCTTAAATTAGCCGCTTGTATCGGGAACAAATTTGATTTGAAAACTCTCTCGACAATCGCCGAACAACCTCTGGCTTCCGCAGCAACAGACCTCGGTGAGGCACTTCAGTCCGGTCTGATTTTGCTCGTGAATAACGCCTACAAAATTCCGATCGCACTAGCAGCAAGCACAGAAGTAACAGACACAATATCTAGAGACTTTACCGATAAATTTTCCCTGCCAGTAGCTGATGTTTCGAGCGCCACGTACAAATTTTTGCATGAGAGAGTGCAGCAAGCAGCTTATGCTTTAATATCCGATTATCAAAAACAAGAAATTCATCTCAAGATAGGCAACTTTTTACTTCAAAATGCACCGCCAGAGCAATTAGAAGAGCATATTTTTGATACCGTAAACCAACTAAATTCTGCCAAAGGAATCATCAGCAGTCAATTAGAACAATTTCAATTATGCCAATTAAATTTAATTGCAGGCCGCAAAGCAAAAGCAAGTGCCGCTTACCAACTTGCCCTCAAATATTTAACCGCAGGTATTGAACTGCTGCCCCCCGAAAGTTGGCAAACTGACTACGACTTAACTCTGGCACTCTACGAGTCAGCAGCAGAAGCTGCTTACCTGAATACCGACTTTGAACCCATGGAAAAATGGGCGATAATTGTCCTGCAACACGCAACAAATGAACTAGACAAAATCAAAGTGTTTGAAATCAGAATCATAGCTTGTGCGATGCAAACAAAACTCCAAGAATCGGTAAAAATTGGTCGGGAAGCACTAAAAATGTTAGGAATTAACTTTCCTGAATCGCCGATTCCCCTCCACATTCAGCAAGCACTTGCTAAAACAGCAGCTTATTTAAAATACAAAAAAATAGAAGATTTAATAGACTTACCGATTATGACAAATCCGCACAAATTAGCCACTATGCGTGTGCTTTCCAGTATGTTTTCAGCTACATTTATAGTTGAACCTGTCCTGCTGCCGCTCATTGTGTGCGAGCAAGTTAATTTATCTATTAATTACGGAAACTCTACTTTTTCTGCCTTTGGTTATGCTAATTACGGAGCAATTTTAAAAGGAATAGTTAGAGATATTGAATCGGGCGATCGCTTTGGTCAATTAGCTTTAAATTTGAGCGATAGATTAAATGTGTTAGAATTCAAAAGCAAAACGCTTAATTTAGTAGCATTCATTTTGATGAACGGCAAGCATCACGTTAAAGACTCTTTGCCGCTATTAGAAGACGCCTATCAAAGCGCGTTAGAAAATGGGGATTTAGAATGTGTCGGATATTCAGCCGTAAATATTTGTCAGTCTTTGTATTTCCTCGGTCAAGAATTGCCACAACTGGAACGAAGAATAGTAAGTTACAACCATTTGCTGTTTCAACTCAAGCAAGAAACTGTATTAACTTGGAATCAAATATATCTGCAAACTATTTTGCAATTGATGGGAAAATCGGAAAGTACACACCTGGTATTAGGTGAAGCATACAGCGAAGAAAAGTTGTTGTCGCTACTGTTAAAAGCTAACGATCGCGTGGGATTACAGCACTTTTATTTGCAGAAATTAATAATATCCTATTTATTTGGAGATACCGCTACAGCCCTAGAAAATTCAGCGCTAGCCGAAGTATATTTAGACGGAGTTGCAGGCTTTATTAATGTTTCTGAATATCAGTTTTACGATTCTCTAGCCCGCCTAGCCGCCTATCCATCTGCAACAGAGGGGGAACAAGAAGAGCATATTTTTTACGCTGTCAGTAACCGAAAAAAACTGCAACAGAAAGCGCTTTATGCACCCATGAATCTTCAGCACAAATGCGACTTACTTACGGCAGAAAAAGCGCGTGTTTTGGGCAATATTGTGAGAGCAATGGAATATTACGATCGCGCAATTGAAGGAGCCCAAGAAAACGGATACATACAAGTACAAGCACTAGCAGCAGAATTGGCAGGAGCATTTTATCTATCCATAGGAAGAGAAAAAAATTCTAAAACTTACTTAACAGAAGCGCGTTATTGCTATCAACGCTGGGGAGCAACAGCCAAAGCAGCGCATTTAGAATCCAAATACTCGCACTTGCTAACTTCAAGCTCGATTTCAACTAATATTGAAACTCACAAATCTACCAGTAGCGCTTCCACTACGAACGACGCTGCAGGCGTGCTAGACTTGACCACAGCAGTTAAAGCATCGCAAACCTTAGCGGGCGAAATAGTTCTAGACAAACTGCTGGCAAAAATGATGAAAATTGTTATTGAAAATGCCGGAGGGCAAAGAGGCTTTTTAATACTAGAAAAAGAGGGTCAATGGGTGATTGAAGCATCAGGATCTGTAGATGTCGATCGCGTTGCTGTCATGCAATCAATTCCGATAGATTTTGTAGCCGACGATCGAGAAGTAACTTTGCTGGCAGTTGCAGTTGTCAATTACGTTGCCCGCACCCAGGAAAGTATAGTTTTAAACGATGCCAGCCGCGAAGGACAATTTACTCGCACACCCTATATAATGGCAGTTCAACCTAAATCAATTCTTTGCACTCCGTTAATTAATCAAGGCCAACTCACTGGCATTCTATATTTAGAAAACAATCTGACTACAGGCGCTTTTACACAAGACAGGTTAGAAATATTAAAACTGCTGTCTTCTCAAATTTCTATCTCCATCGAAAATGCCCAACTTTACGCCAACTTGCACCAATTCAATCAAAATCTCGAAAATTTAGTACAGCAGCGTACCTCCGAACTCTCCCAAACTTTAGAAGACTTAAAATCGGCTCAAAATAAACTGGTAGAATCGGAAAAAATGGCTGCCCTCGGAGGGTTGGTTGCAGGTGTTGCCCACGAAATCAATACTCCCATCGGCATCGGCATCACCGCCGCCTCCCTGCTTGCTGAAAAAGCCACAAAGTTTTTTGAGGTTTACAGTAACGGCCAAATAAAACGTTCCGAGTTAGAAAAGTTTCTGGATACCGCCGTGCAAAGCAGTAATATGATCTTATCTAACCTCACGCGGGCAGCCGACTTGATTCACAGTTTTAAAGAAGTAGCTGTGGATCAGTCGAGCGAGTTAAAACGCACGTTTAATGTTAAAAACTATCTAGAGGAAATTTTGACATCCTTAAGTGCCAAACTCAAAAGAACTAAGCACAAAATAGAGATTAAGTGTGATGAAAATATTGTTGTGGACAGTTACCCCGGCGTAGTGTGTCAAATTGTGACAAATCTGGTGTTGAATTCGCTAATTCACGCCTACGATGGAGAAGACGCAGGAATTCTGGCTTTTGATTTCAAACTAGAGGGCGATCGGCTAATATTTGAATATGCCGATAACGGCAAAGGAATTGACCCAGAAAATCTCAGTAAAATTTTTGAACCGTTTTTTACCACCAAAAGAGGTCAGGGAGGCACGGGATTGGGACTGCACATTATTTATAACCTTGTTACTCAAAAACTAAAAGGCACAATTAGCTGTAGAAGTCAAGTAAATAAAGGCACAAGATTTATCATTGAATTTCCCGCTAAAATGAGCAGTTAGTTATTATACGGCCCACATGGATATAAGTTTTATATAGGAGAACGATATATGTCAGAAGCTAGTAAAAACCTGTTGGCTGCAGGCGATGACGAATTAATCGCGGCGAGCGACGATGAATTAATATTTGCCGAGGAAGACGAGGCGGAAGAAAAACCGCTAGAAGAAAGTTGGAAAATCTTAATTGTAGATGATGAAATAGAAATTCATAATATTACTAAACTAGCCTTAAACGATTTTAAATTTGAAGGTAAAAGTATAACATTTATCAGCGCTTACTCAGGAAAAGAAGCTAAAGAAATAATTCAAAATAACTATGACATAGCATTGATTTTACTCGATGTAGTTATGGAAACAGAAGAAGCAGGCTTGGAAGTAGTTAAATACATCCGCGATATTTTAAATAATCAAATTGTGCGGATTATTTTACGCACTGGACAGCCCGGACAAGTGCCAGAAGATGTAGTAATTGTCAGCTACGATATCAATGATTATAAAACCAAAACAGAACTTACTAACAAAAAATTATTTACCACAGTAGTCACCGCACTGAGAGCATTTAGATCGCTCAATCAAATCGAATCCAGCAAAAGCGAACTCGAAAAAATAGCCGCCGCCTCAGCCCGTTTTGTACCCCGTGAATTTTTGAAGTTTCTCAAAAGAGAAAGCATCGTTGATGCCAGACTAGGAGACTCTGTACAAGCAGAAATGACGATTATGTTTGCCGACATTCGATCATTTACAAGTCTGTCAGAAAGTATGTCTCCGCGAGAAAACTTTGAATTTCTTAACTCTTACTTAAGCCGAGTTGGCCCAGTTATCCGCGAGTACAACGGTTTTATAGATAAATATATTGGTGACGGGATTATGGCTTTGTTTCCTAACAGGGCTGAAGATGCTGTGCAAGCAGCAATTGAGATGCAGCATCAAGTAAAAATTTATAATAGACACAGGCAAAACAGTGGCTATCAACCTATTTCGATAGGGATTGGTTTGCATACGGGGACTTTAATGTTAGGTACGATTGGCGAAGCGGAACGAATGGAAAGTACGGTGATTTCTGATGCAGTTAATTTAGCTTCCCGCGTGGAAGGATTGACAAAGCTTTATGGAGTTGCTATTGTAGCTAGCGTCCAAACCCTTTGCCGGATAGACGATCCTCAACATTACAAGTGCCGGTTTCTCGATCGCGTTCAAGTAAAAGGAAAACAAACACCTGTTGCGGTATTTGAAATTTACGATGGCGACTCGCCGACAATGATCGAACTAAAAGCACAAACTCAAACTTATTTTGAACAGGGAATTTTTTTTCACTACCAGCAGCAATTCGCGCAAGCAAGGCAAATGTTTCTGCGCGTTTTGCAAATCAACAAGTATGATAAGGCAGCATCTTTTTACGCTGAACGCTGCGATATGTTGATGAAGAATGCAGTCATAATGACTCTGGAAGGAATAGAGATATAGGTAGTGGGGAATTGGGCATGGGGCATGGGGCATGGGGCATGGGGCATAGGGCATTGGCCAAACAGGGCATTGGGAATTGGGCCGAAAAGAATTAGGAAATGGGCATCAGCTAAGATACTTAACAGTGAACAGTGAACAGTGAACGGTGAACAGTGAACAAATAACTTAATTTATGCGCTTCAAATCCCTTGATGTTTTTCGCGGAATTGCGATCGCCTCGATGATTCTAGTCAACCACCCCGGTAGTTGGAAACAGGTGTATCCACCGCTAGAGCACGCAGAATGGCACGGCTGCACCCCGACAGATTTAGTATTTCCGTTTTTCTTGTTCATCGTTGGCTGCGCGATGTCTTTCTCGCTGTCTAAATATCTTCAAAATTATCCAAAAACCGGAATAGAAACCTCAAAAATTACACAAACAAAGGAAAAATCCGAATCCGCCAAAAACCCTCTTCCTTCTTCCTTCTTCCTTCTTCCTTCTTCAAATATTTACTGGCGAATTGCGCGTCGCGTCGCGATTCTATTTATATTAGGATTGCTGCTAAATACATCTTCGATCGCCCTTGACGTACTTCTCAACAGCGCCCCAGTGGAAAACTTCGGTAAAATCCGCATCATGGGAGTATTGCAGCGCATCGGCTTAGCTTATTTCATCAGTGCGATCGCCATTCTCAACCTTTCCCCCCGCAATCAAAAACTGCTCGCGGTTGCCGTGCTTTTGGGCTATTGGGCTGCATTAACCGTATTTGCTGTAGGGGGGTACACTGCCGGCGAACTCACGCCAGAAGGAAATTTAGGAGGATATGTCGATCGGCTAATTCTCGGTAGCCAACACCTCTACAAAGGCGGCCCCTTCGATCCCGAAGGATTGTTGAGTACCTTACCAGCAAGCGTTACAGTCCTGATCGGCTACTTTACCGGAGAATGGCTGCGCGTACAGCCCATCAAAACGCGCACCAGTATCAACTTAGCAATCTGCGGCTTCTGTTGCGTGGTAATCGGCCACTTGTGGGGATTTTCCTTACCCATCAACAAACAACTTTGGACAAGTTCTTATGTAGTTTTTACCACAGGTTGGGCGTTGCTATTGCTAGCTGCTTGCTACGAAACAATAGAAGTGCGGGATTGGAAATGGGGGAGGTTATTTGAAATCATGGGATTGAATGCTATTTTCCTATTTGTCGCCTCCGGTATTGTCGCCCGAATTCTGTTAAAAACTCATATCGGTACTGGTGAAAATGCTCCAACAACTTACAGTTGGATTTATGAAAACTGGTTTGTGCCGTGGGCGGGGCCACTGAATGGTTCCCTAGCATTTGCCGTGACTGCGGTATTATTTTGGTGGTTGATTTTGTATGGAATGTATCGCCGAGGTTGGGCGATTAAAATTTGAATTGTGGGTTGTTAAACAAGCGCGTTTGCTGGTAAGTTGTGAGCAAGGGGCTTGACAATCAAAAGCTGTTTTTAGTATAATGTATATATATTTTTTTACGGTGTTTGACGTGGATATTCTAATTGAGTCAACAAGGGAATTTGAGAAAGATATTGCGCTGCTAAATGAAGATGAGAAAGCCGCAGTAATTCAAAAAATTAATTATTGTGCCAGCCTTTTTCCTACTCAAAAATCAAATGTGTATCGCAAGCTGCGTCGTCTCCCGCTATCGTCAGACCTGAATGGTTACGAGTCTTCGCTTTATACGCTACGAATTTCTCAAAAACTAAGAGTGGTTTTGGCGGTTGACGAAGACCCAATTTTTGGGCAAGCTATTTTTACTCTTTTTCGAGCAATTCAACACGACGAACTCGATCGAGCGTATAAGGGTGTAGCAGAGTCTTTGTATCAAGACCTACTTCAGCGCGATCGAGAAACTGCCTAGATATAATCAGCTTAAGTTATGGCGCAAAACCTTATTCTCTGTGATGAATATGGCATTATTTACGAAGCTATGAAAATTTTGCCAGATGACGAGCTAAAGATTAGTTTTCTGGAAGCTTTAGCAGAACTTGAAGACCAGGAATGTCACAGGACGAGACAATTTCCCAAAACGAGACTGCATAAAGTTAAGGGTGTGAAGCAGGCAGTTTATCGTGCTGATATTGATAAAGTCTCAGGCTGGCGCATCCACGTTCAGTACGTCAACGGACAGATTCATCTCAAGGATATTATTGAAGGGCAAAGACACGACAATGTAATTGAGGTGATTAAATCAAAGAAATCCCGCTACCAGTAATCCTAGCAAAGATATAATCTATAAAAATCCAGTGGGGATTTAGCGATGGAAACTAACAGGCTATTCGAGCCAAGTGATACCTGGAGTGAAGAAGATTGTCTTGATGTCACAACCTTTTCTTTGCAATTGGCAGCTACTATCGTTCATAGCGACCCCGAAATTTTAGGGGGAACTCCTGTCTGTATCGCTACTCGCGTCCCGGTGAAAATTCTCCTTGATTGTCTCGAAGAAAGTGATTCGCCCTGCGGAGTTCCTCGACCATTTCCCTAGTGTCAGCCGCGATCGAGCGATGGAAGTTCTGGCAATGATACGATCGCCACATAACAACGTTAATTGATGTCCGCTTCCTCAACCTCGATCGCCCTTGGATCGGATTTCCGATCGCACCCCCCGCCACAACTTCCACAAATTACCGCCCCAACCCCGCCCAGCTAAAGGATTTTGCCGATTTCTCGATCCCCCGCCACCGATCGCTAACTATAACTGAGCCCTAGTCGCTAAAATTAAAAAAAGATACGTAATAGGCAGGCAGGCGTCAATGATCCCAACAGTTATAGAACAATCCGGTCGCGGCGAACGCGCCTTTGACATTTACTCGCGACTCCTGCGCGATCGCATCGTCTTCTTGGGCCAACAGGTTGACTCAGACTTGGCTAACCTGATCGTTGCCCAATTGCTATTTTTAGACGCCGAAGACCCGGAGAAAGATATTTACCTCTATATCAACTCCCCAGGGGGTTCGGTAACAGCAGGTATGGGCATTTTTGACACGATGAACCACATCCGGCCCGACATTTGCACTATTTGTCTCGGTTTGGCCGCCAGCATGGGCGCTTTTCTGTTGAGTGCCGGCGCTAAAGGCAAGCGGATGAGTTTGCCTCACTCCCGGATTATGATCCACCAACCTCTAGGCGGAGCTCAAGGACAAGCAACCGATATTGAAATTCAGGCAAAAGAAATTTTGTACCACAAACGCCGCCTGAACGAACATCTTGCCAACCATACCGGTCAGCCGCTTTCCCGCATTGAAGAAGATACCGAACGGGATTTCTTCATGTCGGCTGAAGAAGCAAAGGACTACGGATTAGTCGATCAAGTGATCGATCGCCGTCCTTCCGCCAGCCGCCCGATCGCCGCTGTCGTCTAAATGAAAAGTTAAAAATCAAAAATGAGGAAATATTCTTCATTTTTGATTTTTAATTTTTAACAGTCATATAGCAATCCTTGCAGGAGTCGCAAATTTTTTACCCCACCCCAACCCTCCCCTTACCAAGGGGAGGGAGTAAGAAATTCACAAATGATGCGAGGATTGCTCTATAGCAGTTTTCTGTTAATTGAAGTACAGATGCTGGGGCGGAGGACACGGCACAGTGTCCCGTGTTCCTACTGTATTTCATACAATTGAAAACTGCTATATGTAGCTTTTTCTAAAAAAACATCACACCTAGAAACCCTACATAATTACTAGGGCAAAGATTCGAGATATTGCAGGAAGTCGAGCAATTCTACTTGATTTAAGAAATGGCGCGCTTCTTTGCCATAACCTTGTTTGAGATAATCTTTTCCTTGGTTGGCAGTCCAGCCCAGCCGCTGGATTTCCTCAGTGGTTCTGCTATAGATTTCTAGATATTCTAGGAAATCTACTAACTCTTCGCTAGAAAGCTCTCTCTGCGACGACTTGCCGTAATTGTGTTCCAGACACTGGGTTTCCTGTGGTTTTTTCCATCGCAGGCGTTTGAGGATGGCGTCTATTTGGGCGATCGTATCAGAATTATCCTCGATCGCATCGCTGGGAATTCCCACCGCGATCGGTTGCAATTCCCTGACTTCGGCCGCACCCTGTAGCAGTTCACTTTGGCTAGAAGTAGGCACATCCAGTTCCTGAAGTGGTTCGCCGTAGCTAGAAGAAAGCCAAGCGTCCGAGTCTAACTGCTTTGGTACAAATCCAGTAGCCTCGACGCGATCGACCGTTGGCGGCAGCGGTGCCGGTACAGGTGCGATCGGCTCTTCATTTAATTTCGCTTCAGTCTTGACAAAATTGCTTTGATGTGATTCAGGCAATTTGTCAGCAACAGGCATTTCTAGAACCGGAAGAGGAACACTTGTGGGCCCAACAGGAACCGGAACAGCAGGAGGAGGAGGAGGGGGAACAGCAGCAACCGGGGGAACAGCAGGAGGAGGGGGAGGGGGAACAGCAGCAACCGAAGCAACCGGAGCAACCGGAGCAACCGGAGGCGGCTCAACACTCGCGATCGCACGATCGGGCGCAGCAGATCCAAGAACAGCGATCGCTCGCAACCGGGCGCGGTCTTCAGCATCCTCAACAGACTCAGCAGCCGACATAGCCGTAGCCAGAGTTTTGCCGTCAACCTGAACCAGACAGCGAACAACAAACTTACCGTGATGAACAGTCAGCAACTCACAAATTAACTGTCCAGCGGGATAAAGGGCGCGAAATTCAGCAAACATAATTTTTTGACCCCGAAACCAGAGGGGGCTTATGACTTAAGTGTAGTACAGCCCTGAGAAAACAATTTTCTGAAAGCACCTATTCAACATACAATAAATTAAAGGTGAGTCATCCGCGCAACCTTACACGCCACTAAACCCCATCCCACATCCGGCAGTTTAAGCTAACAAGCACCGGGCGTCATTTCTACCTATAGGAGATGACACAGCAACTAAGCAAAAGTAGTAAAAGTCTCCGGTTTGCGTACCTGCACTTTCTACAGCACAGATTGCTCCCGACCCGCTCGTTGCACCTCCGTCCGCAAGGACTGATCGCGTGCAAAAAAACAGGGGCATCGCAGCAGCGAGCTACTAGCAATTTTGCCTTAAAGATCCGGTAAATTCTTTGCTAAAGCAAGAAGCAAGAGGCACTTCAAAAGGAAGAAGGAACAAGGCAGAAGGAACAAGGCAGAAGGAAGAAATGCAAATTTTATCCCTCTCCATCCCTCCATCTGCTCATCCTCGACTCAAGCCGTCGCTTTCAGTATCGAGCCATCTTTTAAGAACCGACAGGGGCTTTCTAATTTGCGAAGTGCTCGGCGCTGCTGACCTAAAAGCAAACAAACCAACGCTAAAAAATTGTATTGGGGAATAGCGTGCGGGACAGTTGTCTGCACCGTCAGCAGTCAGTTCAAGACAGACAGCAGACAATTAGCACGAAGCCGGTGTCGGGAGAGAATCTCAAAAAAAACTCGCGCTGAAACAAGGTGGCTGTGCTCGCGTCTCCACCTATCAACCCGCGCATTTGTTGGGAAGCAGGCACTGCGAGGGCCCGAGGGGGTGCGGCTGATTTCGCCAAAATTAGACTAATTGCTGGAAACAAGAGGATCGATCGCTACATGGAATTTTCTATCGCTGCACTGCTGGCAAATTTTACAGAAGACAAATTAGTGGCCCCTAAAGCATTGGAGAAAAAACTCGACTGCAACGACGCCACCAGTCAACTCAAACTTCAAATCGCATTAGAAGCTCTAGAGAAAATTGGCATATTAGTCAAAGACAAAGGCCGCTATCGCCGAGTAGCTGAAGACGACGTAGTAGAAGCAAAACTGCGCTGTTCGAGCAAAGGATTTTGCTTTGCAATTCAAGACGCCGAAGGCTCAGAAGACGTTTATGTGCGGGAAAGTCACCTCTCGACAGCTTGGAATGGCGATCGAGTCTTAGTCAAAATCATCAAAGAAGGTAGCCGCCGCCGATCGCCCGAAGGCGAAGTCATGCTCATCCTCGAACGCGCCAACCCCTCGGTACTGGCGCGAGTCAAGCAAACCGCCACCCCCACCGGCCGCGTCAGCTACAGAGCAATCCCCCTGGACGATCGCCTGTTGTTTGAACTAGACTTGCTCGCAAATGGCACAAATCTCCAAGAGGCGATCGACCACCTAGTACACGTCGAAGTCAAACGCTACCCCCTCGGCACCCATCGCCCCGTCGGCAAAGTAGTACAGGTACTAGGTTCCGACGCCGAAGCCGCTGACGACCTCGACATCGTATGCTGCAAACACGACTTGCCGCGATCGTTCCCCGCCGCCGTCATCAAAGCAGCGGAAAATTTGCCCAGCAAAGTCAAAAAAACCGACATCAAAAAACGCCTAGATTTGCGTAACATTCTGACTGTTAGCTTCAGCAAAAACGAACCGGGAACAACCAACAGCGAAAACGATGCCCCCCACGTTGAGGAGGAAAATCTCTCCGAGGGAGGAGGCGAAAACGAGTTTGATCCGACAGCATTCCTCTCCGATCCGCCAGTGGAACGCGCTTTGTCGATCGAAACCCTGAAGCCCGGCCGCTGGCAAATAGGAATCCACATCAGCGACGCCGCCGAGTACGTGCAGCCAGAAACCCCGATCGACCGCGAAGCCCGCAAGCGAGGCACCGCAGCCCATTTGGGAGAAAAAATCATCGCCGTACTGCCAGAAATCCTCAACGAGCGCTGCTCTCTGCAGCCCGACACCGAACGGCTGGCCTTCAGCATACTGCTGACCCTAGACGAATCAGGAGAACTCCTAGAATACGAAATTCAAGCCAGCGTCATTCAAATTGACTACCACCTCACCTACGAGCAAGCTCAAGCAATTCTCGAACCAAGCAATGCCGAAGAGCACCCTTTATCCTCCGCCCTCCGTCCTTTCCTAGATCAAATCGGGGCCGCCTCACAGGCAGCCAGACAGACAAGGCTCAAGCGAGGAGCTTTTGAACTAAATTTGCCCGATGCTAACTCTCACTTCGACGACGAAGGCGAATTAGGAGCTTTTGCAGTGGCTCCCCCCGTCCAGTCGGCTGTCTCCGAGTTGGTGGTACTCGCCAACCAAGCTGTCGCCACCCACCTGCAAGCCTTGGGAGTCCCAGCAATTTACCGCGTCCAGCCGATGCCAGACCCGGCAGACATTCAAGAGTTCATCAAACTCTCGAACAACCTCGGAGGCGAACTGTATCTCGAAACCGAAGAAGAAGTTTTGCCCTTGGACTTTCAGCGATTTACCCAGCAGTTTGCCGGCCTGAAGTCCGAAAGAGTTCTCACCTACCTGCTAGAAGACACCATGAAACCCGCTGTTTACAGCACAACTCCCAAGCCACACTTCGGTTTGGGGCTGTCAGAGGGTTACACGCGCTGCACTTCGCCGCTTTCCCGCTACGCCGATTTGCTGGTGCTGCGGGTGTTGCAAGCGGTGTTCGAGCAAGGCCGCAGCAGCCGCACAACACGGGCTAAGGAAAAAGTAGACTTGCACCATTCCTCCTGTCACGGTCAAATTACTTGGAATGTTCTCCCGCCAGATTTGCACCACGAATTTGAGACGGAGTTTGCATCGGTAGTAGTACACCTAACGGAACGCGAAAGGGTTGCTGAAGACGCTGAAAGCGATTTGCAGGGATTGAAGAAAACTGGATTGATGAAAGAGCGCACCGGTCAAACTTTCCAGGGTTTGATTACAGGCGTGCAGTCTTACGGTTTCTTTGTGGAAATTGAGGTGCGGCCACCGGAGAGCGACATTTTGCGTGTTGAGGGATTGGTGCACGTTTCTTCGCTGAAGGATGACTGGTACGAATATCGATCGCGCCAGCAAACTCTGGTGGGTCGCAAAAACCGCAATCAGTATCGTTTGGGCGATCGGGTAGAAGTTCAAGTCAAGAGCGTTGACTACTACCGCCAGCAAATTGATTTAGTTGCAGTTGGTGGCGGCAGTCAAGCTTTTGATGATGATGAATAATCAGTTGACAGTTGACAGTTGACACTTGACGGTTGACAGTTTTTATTTTGTAGGTTGGGTTGAGCGATAGCGAAACCCAACTATACTTAGACAATCTGCGTAAGATCGATCGGCTCTCAAATTTGGATAGATGGATTGTTGTATTGACAGAGTGTGGTATGCTTAAACGTTAGTTATAAAAACTTCATCAACAGCAAAACGTGTCCCCAATATACATACTTGGGGCTGGGCCTGCCGGTCTAGCTGCCGCTTATACGCTAACACAGCAAGGTCTAACAGTTGTTGTAGTTGAGCGAGAATCGCAAGTTGGCGGACTCGCTAAAAGCATCGAGTACCAAGGATTTATTCTCGACCTCGGCCCCCACCGTTTTTACACTAAAATTCCCCCCGTCCTCAAACTCTGGAATGAAGTTTTGGGCACCGAACAAGTCACAGTCAGTCGCCTCACCCGCATTTACTATAACGGCAAATACTTTAGCTATCCCCTCAAAGCCTTAGAAGTTTTATTTGCTCTCGGTATAGTTGAAAATATACGCATCTTTTTTTCTTATTTAGTAGCAAAACTGTTACCCAACCGCCACCCTAAAAATTTTGCAGAATGGGTTGAAGCTAAATTTGGCAAGCGTTTATCTGAGATATTTTTTGAAGGTTATACAGAAAAACTTTGGGGGATTCCCTGCACTGAAATTAGTGCTGAATGGGCCGCCCAGCGGATTAAAGGACTTTCCCTGCTCAAAGCACTTCGCACCGCTTTTTTTGGTAGTGATGGCAAAGTTAAAAGCCTAATCGATCAATTTCAATTTCCCCGTTTAGGCTCCGGGCAATTATACGACAAAATCAGCGACTATCTACTGGAAAAAAATCAGGCAATTCTCCTGAATACAGAAGTAGTGCGGGTGCACGAGAACAACAGCCGCGTCACTCAACTCACTCTGAGAAATCGCCACACCGGAGTAGAGTCAACGGTTGGCTGTAGTGCAGTGATTTCCTCAGTGCCGCTGAATACATTAGTAGAACAAATAATCTCCCCCCCCCGCGTAAGCAAATCTTATCATTGGCGCGATCGCTCAAGTTTCGCAACACAATTCTCGTTTATCTAATAGTTGAAGGCAGCCAGTTATTCCCTGACAACTGGCTTTATATCAATGAACCGAGTGTCAGCGTCGGGAGGGTGACTAATTTTGCTAATTGGTCGCCGAATATGCTGCCGAACCAGCACCAAACGCCTTTATGCTGCGAATATTGGTGCAACTTCGACGAACCGATGTGGCAGCAGCCGGAAGCAGAGCTTTTGAGTTTGGCCGAACAAGAATTGAGAAAAATTAAGCTGCTTCGCGATGAGAAGATTGCGGGAGGTTTTGTAGTTCGCTTGCCGCGTACTTACCCAATTTATGCAGGGGATTACAAGTACATTTTATCAGAAATTCAAACTTATATCAAGCAATTTGAGAATTTGCAAGTTGTGGGTCGTTACGGTGCTTTTAAGTATAACAACCAAGACCACAGTTTGTTGATGGGGATTTTAGCTGCCCAGAATGTGTTGAACCGAGGGAAACATGATCTTTGGGAGGTAAATTCTGACAGTGAGTATGTGGAGGAAGCGAGTGTTGATGCTGCGACTACTGCCGCTAGGCGAGCTGGTGTTGGGAGGCGAAAAAAACTCATACATTTTTTGCACCAACGGATATCAAAGAAGACATTTTAGCGGGTAAGTTTAATATCAAATATGCAGTATTAACCCAGTTATTTTTGCTTAAAATGAGGATTAAATAGATGAAAAACACAAAAATATCTGGCTTTGATTTTACAATCAGGGGAGTGCTAACCATAGCTTTTTTGCTAAGGTGCTTATTGACTATTGTGATTCTTGCTATTAACAATATCTCAGCAGCTTACACTCCAGACACGGATTCATACCTGGTAACAGCCAGAAAGTTAATAGAGTCAGGTCAATTTGTATATAGCGTACAGCCGGAAATCTTCCGCACTCCTGGCTATCCACTATTATTGATACCAGGAATTTTATTAGATCAGCAAGAAATTGTGGCAATCTTCATTCAAATAATGCTGAGCTGCTTCACGATATTTCTAATATATAAAATTGCATTGGCTATTTGGGGTGAAAGCAAAATTGCAACTTTTTGTGCCTTGCTGTATGCAGTTGAACCAGTATCTATCCTATGGCTGACGCTGCTGATGCCTGAAACTCTGTTTACGGCATTAATCACCTTGTTCATTTATCTACTGATAAAATACTTTACTGAAAAGTCGTGGAAACAGTTACTCTATGCAGCAATTACTCTGGCGGCCTCTATATATGTCAGACCTATAGGGTATTATTGACCTTTTCTTATCGCTGCTATATTATTGATAGGTAGCTTGACAAAGATTCAAAAAAATAAAATTGTGATAATTCATGCTTGCGTTTTTTTTCTAGTTGCGATGGGTAGCGTTTGTATTTGGCAAGTCAGGAACTATGTAAAAACTGGATATTCGGGATTTGCGGCTGTTTCTGATTACAATCTATATTGCTATAACGGGGCATCTGTAATTGCCAAACAAAAAAATATAGCATTTGAAGAGATGTATGAACAGCTTGGATGTAATAATCCCGCAAAGTATTTAAATTTTCATCCCGAACAGCAAGAATGGAGTCAGAGCCAAATTTACCGTTACATGGGGAAAGAAGGAAAGAAAATGATTATGAGTCACACTTGGGATGCCTCAATTGTTCATTTAGAAGGAACTATTAGAACCTTGATTGAAACACCCGCAAAGCTGTACCTAAAACGATTCACTAGGCAACGTAATCCGGCTCTAAGCCTTTCCTCTCAAATTCCTAAGTTTTTAACGGGTCAAGCAAGCTGGAAAGCAATATTTAGTAATTTTCACCTGTCGCCTCTACTCTTTTTTACTGACTTAAGCTTGTTATTAATATCAGGAGCCTATCTGCTAGGTGTTACCGCAGCATTACTATCCAGTAATTGCCTCAAAAATAGAGCAATGATAACGCTTGTTAGCATAGCCGCATACTTCCTTGCCGTATCCGGGGGCGTTGCAGGTGGCTATAGGTTTCGCCTTCCCATTATGCCAATAATCTGTCTGCTGGCAGGATATGGCTTGTGGCTGATTGTAGATAAAATAAAGCCAAAAAATATTCAGGAGTAAGGCGACATTGGTAATTTTACTGCTTTCGGGCCCGAAGAATTAGTATTATTGAACCGCGAAGACGCGAAGGACGCGAAGGAAGAAAAGAGAAGGAAGAAGGAAGAAGGAAGAGGTAGATAAGTAATATCGAGTCGGCAATGTTGGGGTAATTCGATCGCGGTATAATTAGTGAGCTTATTGCTGGATAATTGCCCATGACTAATTCTGTTTCAGTCCCCGCCCAACCTCTAATTGTAGGAGTTACAGGAGCATCGGGACTGATTTATGCGGTGCGAACTTTGAAATATTTGTTGGAAGCCGATCGCGCGATCGAACTGGTCGCTTCCAAGTCTACTTACATGGTTTGGCAAAGCGAACAGAACACCCGAATGCCCGCAGAACCGACGCTACAAGAGGAATTCTGGCGGGAACAAGCAGGAGTACCCACAATGGGTAAACTTCGGTGTCATCCCTGGCAAGATGTCGGTGCTAATATTGCTAGTGGCTCCTTTCGCACCCAAGGGATGATGATTATTCCCTGTAGCATGAGTACGCTAGGCAAGTTGGCGGCTGGCTTGAGCTCGGATTTGCTCGAAAGAGCGGCAGACGTTCAGCTCAAGGAAGGGCGAAAATTGGTACTCGTGCCTCGCGAAACGCCTTTTAGCTTGATTCACCTGCGGAATTTGACTACCTTGGCGGAAGCTGGAGCTAGAATTGTACCAGCGATTCCTGCTTGGTATCACAATCCGCAAACTATTGAAGATTTGGTAGACTTTGTGGTGGCTCGCGCTTTAGACCAGTTGGGAATTGATTGCGTTCCTCTCAAACGCTGGAAGGAAGAGGAGTAATAATTAGTCATTAGTCATTAGTCATTAGTTATTAGTTATTAATGATTTACAAATTACAAATTAAATTTTGATATGCGACCTGTATTTTTGCTAGTAATTGTGGTAGGGCTGACTATTTTTGCCCTGCAAAATGTGGAGCCGGCATTATCGCTGGTATTTTTGGGAGTTCGATCGCCTGCTGTGCCCTTATCTATCTGGATTTTGCTGAGCATGGCGGTGGGAGCTCTCACATCTTTATTGATTTCTGGTTTGCTCGCTTTTTCAAATTATCTATCTCTAACGGCAGACCGCGCCGGCAGATCCAGTCGCAGCCGTCCCGATACTTTCCCAGAGGACATGAGAACGCCTTACACGCCACCTCCCCCTCCTAGAAAACAGGGAATTGACCCGGATCTGAATAGGGAAAATAGCCAAACTCAAGCTCCTGGTTCCTACCGAACTGAGTACGGCACCCCGGCTGGTTACAGAGCCGGGACTTTCCTGCAAGAAACTCCGAACCCGGATGGGGCGAAGGATTATGCTCAACCGGGGAGTTATGCAGCGGAAGACGATGAGGATGATTGGGTCTCAGATGGCTCAAAATCGCGTTCTCAAGGGGGCGATGATGATTGGGGGGACGATCGCGATTTTCCCGATCGACCGCAGGTAAATGATGTTCCAGCGGCAAATCCGAGGGCTTACGAAGCTCAGCAGGAACCGAAAAGCAAGTCTTGGGCTGGCTCAGTATACTCTTACGGCTATCGAGATCCAAACCAGTCTGGGGTGGGGCAAACAGAGTCTGTATACGATGCAGAGTATCGGGTGATCGTTCCCCCCCAAGAGGCGATACCTAAACCCGCTGATGAAACACCAATAAATCCTATGGCAGAAGCAGATGAGGATTGGGGATTGGATGAGGGTGATGAGTTTGATGACGATGATGGCCTCAGTGGCAGATCGATTAACCTGAAAAAATAGAAAAATATCGGAGGATTTGGCAGTGGATGGGTTGAGGGGAGTAAATATTTATCTTGTCGGGATGATGGGTGCGGGAAAAACAACGGTGGGGCGGATTTTGGCAAAAAAATTAAAATACCGTTTTTTTGATACTGATGAACTAATTGTTCGAGTTGCTAATCAGTCAATTGCTGAGATTTTCGATCGAGAAGGGGAAGAGGCTTTTCGGGAACTAGAAAGTAAAGTGCTTGGGGAGTTGTCTGCGTATCAAAATTCGGTCGTGGCTACGGGCGGCGGCATTGTGACGCGATCGATGAATTGGGGTTACTTGCACTACGGTATAGTGGTTTGGCTGGATGTGCCTGTAGATCAATTGTACGATCGACTGCGTTCGGACACCGCTCGACCCCTACTGCAGGAGGGCGAGATCAAATCTAAGCTGCAAAGCCTTTTGAAAGAGCGAGAGCGTTTCTACACTCAAGCAGATGTCCGAGTCTGTGCTGGTGTGGGCGAAAGGCCTGAAGCAGTGGCGACTAGGGCGATCGAGGAAATCCAAAAAGTTATCAAACCAGAAACCGGGCCTGATCTCAATTGATACATTCAGAAACCGAGTTTCTAAGAAAATAACAGGTTTCTGAGGACTTTTGGTATTAGTTCCCAAAAATAATGCAACCCTACGCAAGCTCCAAACCACCACATTTATCAGTCATTCCCCAAATCTAAAATCTAAAATCTAAAATCTAAAATGGTATGAGGATGTGGCGATGCGGAGATTTTATACAAGAATTAATGGCAGACTCATCTGATTCGTTAAAACCGGCTATTGAGTTTTCCCTAAAAATAAAAGGGCCCCACCGCTGAAGGGCTGTAGGGCGCAAGGACAGTTAAACGCTAACTTGATTGTCGGGAAATTTAGCATCAATGCTACCCTGCTATGTGACGATTTTACGATCGTCCATTCACTCATCAACTCTCCCGTATCAAAAAATGTAACCCAGCACCGATCGAATTGAACCTGTCCTATTCTAAAAACAATACCTCATGCATTCTGACTAGCAGCTCCCAAAAGCTGCTTTTTTATTGGGATAAGTTTTTGGCTGCGGGACTTGCGGGTTCTTGGCAATAACATTTTGAGCAACAGTCGCTACAGTTCAATACTGCCCTAGGGGTTTTCATTTCGACTCCAGCTTGGTCGGTAATTGGTAGTTGGGAATTGGGTATTAGTAACGGGCAACGGGGAATCGGCAATTGAGAAGCTTTACCTCACGAGGCTGGAAAACTGCTATGATTACGGCGCGGAACGAAGAATTAATCCAGGGGTGGGGGATTGAAAAAAAATAAGCTGTATTTATTGATGGGCGATCTGATAGTTTTCGGCTAAATATCCGTTGCGAGTTATAGAATTTGGTTGGATGAATTTCCCGTTCCTCATTAAGAGAATACGAGCCTGCCTGTTTTTAACCAAAACTCGATCGCTCCGCCCAACCCCACACCAGTTAAAGAAATGGTAGCTAATACGGCAAAAGCCCGCCAATTTTTCCAACCCGATATTTGAATATCGAGTCTTGCCAAAGCTCCGGCTGAAATCAAGACTAAACAAGTAGCAAAAAGGTGTAACCAAGCAATAACTACGACGGCCACAAAAGCTCCTAAAGTTATAGAAATAAAAGCACCCAAATCACTCGAAAACAACCCCATAATTAAGGCTTTTGTGTTTCTGAGCGGGAACGACAATGCGGCAGCAAACACTAGAATTGAAGCTATGGCTAGAAACCAAGTCAGGTGCGGGGGAACATCAAACTCAGATAATTTCCAGCCAAAAGTGAAATAAGTAACAAAAAGTAGAGTTAGGGAAACCCAAGAGTTTTTTTTCATCCAATGGCACAATTAGGAGAACCAGGCAAAAAAAAAGATGATGCTCCCGATGAGTTTGTACAGGGCCTAGAGGTTAGTAGAAATAGCTTGCACCGGACAGGTAGGGATGCACTGCTCGCAAACGATACACCGCGATCGAGCAAAATTTAGTTTAAAGCTTTCTGGGTCAAGGGTCAAGGCTTCTGTCGGGCAAACCCCCGTACACAAACCGCAGTCAACGCAGATATCTTCGTCTATAAGTATTTCCCGACTGGCTAGGGAAACGCCGATGTTTTGCGATCGCATCCAGTCGATCGCCGCTTCTAGTTGGTCGATGTCCCCTGATAACTCTAGCACCAGTTTGCCCACTTGATTCGGAGCCACCTGAGCGCGGATAATGTTGGCTGCCACATTAAAATCCTTTGCCAGTCGATAGGTGACAGGCATTTGGATCGATCGTTGGGGAAACGTCAGTGTTACCCGTTTTTTCACCCTGCAAGTCCTCGGTAATTTACAAACAATCTTTGTTATCTTCTGTTTTAGCGCACTTAATCTAATTACTGCCCTTAGCACAAATTTTTATGAAATGGGTCTGATTATCTCAAAATGTGGTATAATCTGAATCTATTATTTAAAATAAAAACATAGAAATCCAAGCGCAATTTATTTTATGACCCAGAATTCGCCCAAGTCAACGGTCGCCCCCGTCGCCAAAAATCCCGAAACAAAAGTCGCCACGCGCCTCAGAAACTTATTGATCGTGTTAACAGCGATCGCCCTTTCAATATCCATCTTCTTCGGGCTGCAAACCCAAACGCCGTCAAGCAGTCTCACCGACATGGCAAAAGCTTCAACGCCATTAGAAACAGCTTTGGTAAATGGCAAACCGACACTCATGGAATTTTATGCTAATTGGTGCGGTAGCTGTCAGGCAATGGCTAAAGATCTGAGCGAAATCAAACAGAAATACGCCGAACCGATGAATTTTGTGATGCTGAATGTAGACAATGACAAATGGCTGCCAGAAATCACAAAATATCGAGTAGATGGCATTCCGCACTTTGTCTATTTGAACGATAAAGGCAGCGCCGTTGCTGAAACGATGGGCGAAATGCCGCGCAGTATTATGGAAGCTAACTTAGAAGCTTTAATTGCAGGAAAACCTCTGCCACACGCCCAAGCAGGCGGTCAAGTTTCTAATTTTACTCCCCCCACAGGGCCTGTGAAAACAAGTAGCTCCGACCCCCGCGCCCACGGCTCTCAAGTACAGTAAATGAAGGAAGAGAGAAAAGGGAAGAAGACTTTAGGAACAGGCAAGATGCCGATTCCACAACAAATAAACTTTCTTGTGGAACAGGCATCTTGCCTGTTCCTGATTACGGATGTAACGGATGTCAGGAAGAAGGAAGAAGGAAGAAGGAAGAAAGAAGAGGGAGAAGGGAAGAAGACTTTAGGAACAGGCAAGATGCCTATTCCACAACAAATAAACTTTCTTGTGGAACAGGCATCTTGCCTGTTCCTGATTGCGATAACTTACAGAGATTCAAAAGCCCCTTGCAATTTCTGGCAATCTGCATTGTGGGCGATCGACTACCTCTAAAGAAATATTCACAAAAACTTTTGGGAATATTTATTAAGATTTATTATACTCCTCGTAAGGTGCGTCAGTAGATATTCTCTCACCGCCTAGAAAAATTCAAGACTGACGCACCCTACTAGAATTAGTCTGAATGACGGGGCCGACTCTTCAATCTAAAATCTAAAATCTAAAATCTAAAATCGAATGACTCCTGACAAAACCGGATTCAGTATTAGCGCGACCGCGATTCGTCGCCACATCGGCACCCTCATGCTGACACTTGCTATCATAATCGTGGGCCTTTTCTACATCACCCAACTGCCCGTTGACTTGCTACCATCCATCACCTATCCCCGCATCGGCGTGCGCTTGAACGCCCCAGGCGTATCCCCAGAAGTAGCAATAGACGAAGTTACCCGCCCCCTCGAACAAGGACTTTCCGCCACTGAAGGCGTCATGCAAGTTTTCTCCCGCACTCGCGAAGGACAAGTCAGCGTCGATTTATTCTTCAGACCGGGGGGAAACATCGACCAGGCCCTCAACGACGCCACCGCCGCTGTCAACCGCATCCGCAACCGACTTCCCGACACAGTTGAATCGCCCACTCTATTCAAAGTTGACCCTTCCCAGCAGCCGATTTACGAATTTGCCCTCACTTCCGACTCCCTGCAAGGAGTAGATTTGCGCGTATTTGCTGACGAAGAATTATCCAGAGAACTAAACGTAATTCCTGGAATCGCAGCAATTGACGTGGCCGGCGGCGTGCAAGAAGAAATTCAAGTAAATATTGACTTAAATCGCTTGCAATCTTTAGGTGTCAGTATTTCTGACGTTTTATCAGCGCTCGAATCCCGGAACCTGGACACTTCTGGCGGGCGGCTGCGGCAAGAAGCTGCAGAACCTTTAACCCGCACCGTCGGGCGATTTCAGAACGCGAAAGAAATTCAGGCAATTTCTTTTCAAGCATCGGGTTCCAATCCGCCAAAACGAGTTTTTTTGCGCGATTTTGCTCAGGTAATTGACGGTACAGAAGAAGAGCGAGTTAAAGTATTTCTCAATCAGAAATCAGCCGTAAAAATTAGCATTCAAAAGCAGCCAGACGCGAATACAATTTCAGTTGTAGATGGAATCAAAAAGCGGCTAGAAGAATTAAAAACATCCGGGGCAATTCCCGAAGGTACGACTATCGTTACTACTTTTGATGAGTCTAAATTCATCCGCGATTCAATTAGTAACGTCGTATTTTCTGGTTTAACCGGGGCTGTTTTAGCGGGGGCATCTGTATTGTTGTTCCTCGCTTCACTTCGCCAAACTTTGATTATTGTCCTGGCAATTCCCCTCGCAACTTTAATGGCGATTATCCTGATGGGAGTTTTTGGCCTATCTCTGAACGTTTTCAGTTTGGGTGGTTTGGCGCTGGGTGTGGGAATTGTGGTCGATAACTCGATCGTCATGCTGGAGAATATTGTCGAAGGAACCAGCAATAAAAACAGTGCAAACGGTCAGCGCTTAAGTAACAAGCAGTTGATTCAGCAAGCAGAAAAAAGCAGCCAAGAATTAGAATCAGCTTTATTTGCTTCCACCATCACTAACTTAGTTGCCGTACTGCCATTTTTGCTCATCGGCGGCTTAGTTTCCTTACTTTTCAACGAATTAATTCTCACCATCACCTTTTCTGTCGCCGCCTCTCTGATTGTCGGATTGACAGTTGTACCGATGATGGCTTCTCGACTGCTAGCGCTGCGGGTATCCAGCGGTTTGAGCAACTTTTGGCCGCTGCGCGCATTCGATCGAGCTTTTACCAATGCTACCGCCGGCTACGGGAAATTTTTATCGGGAGTAGTGCGGTGGCGGTTGATTATCCTCGCAGTAGCGATTATTGGATTGGGTGGCGGCAGTTGGCTGATGGCTGGTCAAATTCCCCAGGAAATATTGCCCAGAATTAATACCGGTCAAGCGAGATTGTTTGCTTTGTTTCCTGCAGGCACAAATTTGGCAACCAACCAAAAAATCATGGCAGAAGCTGATAAAATTATCCTCAGCCAACCAGAAACTCAATACACTTTGACGACGGTGGGCGGGCTGTTATTCGGCAACAATACGGTTGAGAATTTGCTGCGCGGCGGCTGCAACATTACGCTGAAACCGGGCACCAATACATTGGATTTTGTGCAGCGAGTTACGCAAGAATTGAATAAAATTGATTTGCCAAAAAACACTCGTTTGCGCCTGATTCCAGAAAATGTGCGGGGTTTGGTTTTAACTAATTCGCCAGTGCGGGGCGCTGAAGTTGATGTCCTGCTTCAGGGCGAAAACGAACAAATATTGCAGCAAACTGGCCGCGAGATATTGGCAACTTTGGATCAAAAGGTAAAATTAGCTCGTTTTCGCCCGGATGGAGACCCGCAGCAAACGGAAGTGCAGATTCGCCCCAACTGGGAACAAGCGGAAATCTACGGCTTGAATGCGAGACAAATTGGAGAGGCGATTCAGACAGCAATTCAAGGTTCTGTTCCCACGCAATTGCAGCGGGGAAACCGTTTGGTTGATGTGCGGGTACAGTTCGATCGCGATTCTGTCCAATCGATTTCGGAACTAAAATTTATTCCTTTAACTGCTAGGGATAACAGCATTATCCGCTTGAGCGATGTGGCGAATATTGAACTGGGAAAAGCGCCGGGGGAAATTCAAAGGCTTAACCAGCGCCAAGTTTTCTTGATTGCGGGGAATATTAATAAGGGCGCGAGTTTGGGCGATGCTTTGAAACAAGTGGATGCAGTTTTGTCAGAAATAAAATTGCCGCAAGGAGTGCGAGTCATACCGAGTTCGGCGGCGGAAACCAACCGGGAATTGCAAAGTTCGCTGATTGTTTTGGGTTCTTTGGCGGCGTTTTTGGTATTTGTGGTAATGGCGGTGCAGTACAATTCGCTTGTCGATCCGCTGGTGATTATGTTAACGGTGCCCCTGGCTTTGGCTGGGGGGATTTTCGGGTTGTATGCGACTAAAACTCCGATCGGCGCAACGGTGATTGTGGGGGCGATTTTGCTGGTGGGAATTGTGGTAAATAATGCGATTATTATGGTGGAGTTGGCGAACCAAATTGGGGAAGACGAAAAGGTCGATCGCGCCACAGCAATTCTCAGGGCCGCACCTCAGCGCTTGCGGCCGATTTTGATGACAACTATTACGACAGTTTTGGGTTTATTTCCCCTAGCCTTGGGCATTGGAGACGGTTCGGAATTCTTGCAACCGCTGGGTGTGGTGGTGTTTTCCGGTTTGTCGCTGGCGACTTTGCTGACCCTGTTTATTATTCCGTGTTTTTACATTTTGCTGCACGACTTATTTGGGATTTTTGCAGCGAAAAAGAAACCGCAGGCGGTTGCTATTCCTGTGCAGAAGGCGGGGAGTAAGACTCCGAATTTGTAAAATCTAGTGTCAGCTTTTTACGCACTTCGACGCAATCCGGCAGGGGTTTAAACCCCTGCCTCATAGCGAAAGTCGGTTCAAAACCGACTGTAGATTTTGAGGGAACATACGATCGATTTTAGTCCTCTTTCAGAGGACTTTTGCTATGAGACAGGGAATTCATTCCCTGTCGGACTGTCGGATTTACCAACAATACTGGTACTGCATTTGATGTTAAGTTGACGCGCCGATAATTAGTCGGTAAGGTGCGTCAGTAAACAGTCTCTGACTCCCCAAAGCAATTCCAGACTGACGCACCCTACGATAAATGCTGCAAGATTTCAGTTAAAATAGAGCTTATTTACGCTGAAATATCTTTATGCTAATTTTACCAAAACATGAAAAACAAATTGACTGGTCGTTCTCATATATAAATCAACACACTGATTCCGAGTGGACGATTGCGACAAGTTGCGATCGCAAAAAAGTCACTTTAGTCGATCGTAACTTCTCCCCACAATACGAATACCAGCTTCCCGACGACGCAATTAGGTGTTTAGCCATCAGTCCCAAAGGCGATCTACTGGCAGCAATTATGGCCAATGGCAATCATTTAGCAATTATGACAGCAGAAAACCAGCTAGTTTTTGAACAACAGCTACCTAACCCTCCTGTTAAGTATTATAACGAGAATGGATTTCAGGATTGCTGGTTTGATGCAGACGGCTTGCGTTTTTGGTGCATGAAATTAATTGAAGCTCAAGAAGTCGAAATTCAAATTCGCGATACCAATTCATGGCAAATCCAGCGAAAACTTTTGCTCAAAGACCCTTTTGGATGGAGTTCCTTCTCGTTTCACCCGCACCCGGAAAATCAAATTTTAGCTCTTTGGGCTGCTGCCGGTCAGGACGGACAGCAAGTCTACTGGCTTTATGATGATGGTATCAAAATTCATGCCGTAGAGGTTGCGTGTTTGGCGGACACAAGTCCTCCAGTATTTCACCCCGCAGGTAGCGAATTTTTGGTACTAGATGATTCTGAGAGAGAACTCAGTCGGTTCAGTTTTCCTGACTGCAATCTCCTCGGTCAATGCAAATGGCCTTGGCCTGATTCGGATGATGGTTTTGGGTATTGTATATGTTACCTATCAGACAATCGCATTCTGATTAATACTAATGAAGGGATAATGTATCAAATCGATCTTGAAAAAATGGAGATATCAGATGAACTGATTTTAAGCGGTCATGAACCCCGTCCTTCTGAAGAACTTTACCCTAATCTCAAGGATGTTGAAGAAGGGCTTTGCAGCGACTTGGACTGTTTTTATCGATTTGATTCAGATAGGATTCTTTCCGTTCACTCACAACTGCCGAGTCAAGAACTTAACTCTAAACAGAAGACATTAGTTATATTCGGGGGAAAAGAGCTGTTTGGTTCGCTGGCGAAGGTACAAGAATCGGCACCCTACAGTAAATTATTCATTCAATCTTTAGGCATTTCTTAAGGATTTTCAATTTTTAAGAACAGGCAAGATGCCTGTTCCACAAAGAAAGAATCAGTTTTATTGTAGGGTGGGCATCCTGCCCGCCCCTAACGCGACTGATATCAAATCCGGTGGCATCGGAATTAACATTACCCACAATCAGGACACGGCAGTGCCGTTTCTCTACAATTAATCGGGCGATAGTTAAATCTCTGAGGTCGTGCTGATGATTATTTTGGAGTAGGGAAACGGCATTGCCGTGTCCTCCGTTGCCTATCATCTCGCTCATGAAAGCGGAATTGATATGACGCACCCTACGAGAATTAGTCTGTCAGGTGTATTTGACATCATAAATTGTTTATGTTACAATATGTACTACACGAAAATTAGCAAAACAAACTTAAACAAAAATGCCCTACGAAAAATTAGACATATCAGCCCCAAAACCAGTATTATCTTGGGCAAATCACGCCCTAGGCGAAAAAGAAACCAAGATGACCGCAAACGTAGCATCTTTGCCCTTTGTATTCAAACACGTCGCACTAATGCCCGACGTACATTTAGGAAAAGGTGCTTTAGTCGGTTCCGTAATTGCCACAAAAGAAGCGATTATTCCGGCTGCTGTGGGCGTGGATATTGGCTGCGGGATGGCTGCCATTAAAATGCCATTCAAAGCCAACAAACTAGAAGGCAAACTCAAACAAATTCGCCTCGATATCGAAGCGGCGATTCCTGTGGGATTTTCAGAAAATAAAGAAGTAGAAACAACTGTCACCAACTGGCAAGGATGGGGGGAGTTTAAGGAACTTCATCAAGGTGTGCAGCACCAAGACAATAAAGCCTTAAAACAAATGGGTTCCCTCGGCGGCGGTAATCATTTTATTGAGGTTTGCGTTGATACTGAAAACTTTGTTTGGCTGATGCTGCATTCCGGTTCTCGCGGCATTGGGAATTTGCTAGCACAGCAGCATATCGAGACGGCTAAAGATTTAGCTAAACTGGCAGAAATTAATCTGGCTGACAAAGATTTGGCTTATTTTGTAGCGGGTACGCGGGAGTTTGCCGCTTACTGGCACGATTTGCAGTGGGCGCAAGATTATGCTCGTTTTAATCGCGATGTAATGATGAATCGGTTTAAGCGAATTGTGGAAAAGCACGTGGCGGGCGGCAAATCTGTTAAGCCGTTATTAGAGGTGAATTGCCACCACAATTACGCGGAAAAAGAGGTGCATTTTGGCGAAGATGTGTATGTTACTCGCAAGGGTGCTGTACGCGCGGATGTAGAGGATTACGGGATTATTCCGGGTTCGATGGGGGCGAAATCTTTCATTGTTAAAGGGAAGGGTAATGCGGAAAGTTACTGTAGTTGCAGTCACGGTGCGGGGCGGTTGATGTCTCGAACTCAAGCTAAAAATGTATTCACTCTCGATGATTTGGTGCGGCAGACTGAGGGGGTTGAGTGCCGGAAAGATGAGCAATTTTTAGATGAAATTCCGGGGGCTTACAAGTCCATTGATGAGGTGATGAGTCAGCAGTCGGATTTGGTGGAAGTTGTGGCGACTTTGAAGCAGGTTGTTTGTGTCAAGGGGTGACAGAAACTGGTTTATTCTTTTATATGTTGTACCATTCTCAATTAGCCTTTTATGAACAGGCAAGATGCCTGTTCCACAAAGAGTAGATTTTCTTGTGGGGAGTAGGGGTTGGGCTTCTAGCCCGCCCAAAAAAGGATTATTGAGAATGGTGCAATATCTCATATCATGTCCGATCGATTAACCCTAATATCCCGGTCGGGCGGGTTTTTGAGATTGTCAATTATTGGCAGGTATTGTTGGTGAACCCGCCCCTACAAAAATCGCGGTCGATCGACCGGAAATGATATCAGTTTATTTGTACTTCACTTAGCTAAAAATTGCTTTATGGGAAGAGGGGGGAAATTGAGCTTAACTCGATTTCCCCCCTCTTTACAAACGCTTTGTTTTCTGAAGCTTTTTCTCTAACACACCATCTGTCTCGACTCAATTTCTAGCAAGCGCAGCAGTGTTTCATCGCCCTTGGCTTTGGCTGCTTGCTTTCTACGATCGAGAATATTGCAAAGATTCGCCTGGTGGACTTGCGCCACTTCCACAACTGTTGGGTAATAATCCACCCTCGCTGAGGCGCTAGCTGCTGCGACATTCCGATCGCCAGCTTGAGCATCTCGCTTTTTGGTATGGTTTGTGCCGCCGTATTTTCTGGGGTTGGGAATGTGTCTCGGATACCGATAGTTCCAGTTTTGACCCCGGTATTTGCCCGCGACTTCCCCTTCGATCATATCGACTGTCGGAATGTCGTACTCGTAGTTTGAACCGCGATAAGTGAGTTTCATATTTTTTGATCCTTATATTTATCGAGATAAAAAGGGCAATCAGGTCAGCGTTGGTTTTCTTCGCTAAAACATTTTTAGTTTCTGTATTCAATTATACTGTTTTTTTAGATAAATCGCTTTTTTTTACAAAAATTAATATTTTGAGGGGGAGACGGCAAGAAAAAACCCGCCGCAGCGGGTTTAATCGAGTTTTTGACTGCTTCGAGCAGCACCCGGAGCGAAACTACTTCGGTTCCGAATAACTAGCCGACTGTCACCTGATCGGTTTGCACGTTTGTGGCACCTTCTTCAGCAGAGGCGATCGCCACCAACTTGTCGAGAATTTCCTGACTGGGAACTTGACCTTTGAGAACAACCGTGCCGCTGAGCTGAGCCACATAAACAGTCTCGATATCAGCAACTTCTGAATCGCTGTCAAAAGCTAAAGCCACCCGCTTAGCGAGGCCGCTTTCGTCAAAATTTCCGTCTGGGCCGACTTTAGCAGGAGCGATGGATTGCGCTTGTGCTGCTTGCTGTACTACTTGTGCCATCGGTTCAGCCTGGGGTGCAGGCTTTTCGAGTCCGAACAGTCTTTTAAACCAACCCATAGTATTTGAGTCTCCTGAAAATACACTTTTTACACAATAGCTCTAGAAGTCCAAAAGACTCGTAATTGTTGCAAAACTCAGCGAAATTTATCAAAATGTTTTCCGGCAGACTTTCACGATCTCAAATCTCCTCTGATATCCAGATGTTTATTTGGCTATTTTATGTATGGGAGGCTACGCCTTGGATTGCAGGCCAGTAGTCGAAATAGTTCCCACTTTTACCTTGAAAAAACTGCACAGCGTGCCGGAATACATTCCCGGTTTGTTTAATTACTGGGGACATCTCGTGCGAGTCATCGAACTGTGATCACTGATACAGGGGACGCTAAACCCGCGCTTAATTGGGGGTAGCCCTGCATATACGCTGTCAATCTAATTCTTAACTTTTTAGATAATATTGTTCTGCTTCCGACCAATTGAGTTTAAGCAACGAATCATCTCCCCAGGTTAGTTTGAGACTCGGCTTAATTGCTGTCACGCCCAAAGCGCTAATAATCTGCGCTGCTACAGCTTTCGCCAATAGCGGTGGTACAGAATTTCCGACTTGGCGAAAACCGTGCCATTTTGTGACATGAAATCTAAACCAGTCAGGATAGGAATGCAGTCGCGCAGCTTCTCTGACTGTAATGCACCGAGGCGTGATCGGGTGAATCGGTCTCGGCGAAGTATAAGCCCCCCTCGCCCTGTCGGTTCCCGCCCTGAGAGTGTTGCAAACTCCGTCGGGGTGAAGCTTGTAAAAACGGCTGATCGGCTCTTTTTCGCCGTGTTTGGCGGCATGAAACCTTTCCATACATTCCTGAGAATGTTTAGTTCGCAAACTGCAAGAGAGGATTTGTCGATCGTACTCGCGATCGTAGGAATAATCATCATCCAAAGCATCAATTCCGCGCATTATAGTCGCATAACTGCTGCACTTTCCGTACTCCGCCCTGACCCAATCTCGGTGTAGCAACTCGCTGTACTGTTCCACTTCCGGCAAATCTCCAATCGCATCCCAAACTGTCGGGACAGCAGGCAAATTAATTTTTTTATAGCGTTTAGGAATTTTAATTTTCGGCAGTATCGTAGTTTGCTGAGGGTATTTTGGCAGCTCATAATCTTTTTTACACCCAATCAGAAATAATCGTTTGCGAGCTTGCGGCACTCCATAGTTAACAGCATTGAGAACTTGATAATTTTCTTCAACTTTATAGCCACATTTCATAAAAGAGCTAATTAAAACATTCAGGAGTTCTTTATGTTCTCCTGATGCAATTCCCGGCACATTTTCCATTACGAAAAACTTGGGTTTTAGCTCCAAAACTAAGCGCTGAAAGTGAAAAATGAGAGAATTTCGTGGGTCGTCCACCTCGCGCTTGCCCATCATGGAGAATCCTTGACAGGGCGAACCGCTGATTACTACGTCTATCTCGCGCCGCCCGATCGCCGATTTTTTCCGAATTTCTGAACCCGTAAGCTGTGTGACATCTTTGCACAGAATAGAACACAGCGGGAAATTAAACTCGTGTGTGGCGCAGTGAATAGGGTCAATTTCGACTGATGCAAGTACATCAAAACCTGCTTGTTCAAAGCCCAGAGTCATGCCGCCCGCGCCTGCAAATAAATCAACAGCGATCGGTCGCTTTTTCCGATTGCTTGGCATAACATTTCAATAACAAAGTTGCTTTAATAGAAATTAAGGAAATCAACCGCGTTTCTGGTAATAAATCGTAGGTTTGTCCACGAGCCAGCCACAAAATAACCGGGTTTATACATAACTTTTAAATACAAAAAATGCTTTAATAAGCTGTATTTAATTTAACATTTTTCATTATTTCCGCAGCCGCCCGATCGCACACACCCACATCTCCGAGACTTTCCCGCATTTCCCGATAACCTGCCAAAGTTTGCTGGCGTCGATCGGCATTTTGCAGCAATTCCAATGCGTGATGCACTATATTTTCCGCAGTCGCCTCGTCTTGCAGCAACTCCGGGACGATCGGCTTCATTTGCACCAAATTGGGCGGAGACATAAAAGGAATCGAAAATTTCAGCACGTGGCGAGCAATAACCGCCGTAATCGGACTGACGCGGTAGGCGACAACTTGCGGAACGTCGAGCAAAGCTAGCTCCAGATTAACAGTACCAGATTTAGCGATCGCCAGATCGGCAGCAGCCAAGATTTCCAGAGTTTGATTTTCTAACAGAGTAGCCCGCAAACCGTAATTCTCGATCGCCTGTTCGATTTTGCTGCGGAAAGCTTGGTTAGCCAGCGGAATCCAAAAATGAACTTCCGGCAATTTAGCTTGAATAATTTGAGCTGCCTCAAATATAACCGGCATCAGGTACTTCAGTTCTTGGTGTCTGGAAGCGGGAATTAGGGCGATCGACACCTGTTCCGGCCCAATTCCCAAAGTTTTGCGGGCAACTTCCCGGCTGGGCGCAGATTGCATTCTATCCACCAAAGGATGACCAACCCAACTCACTTCGGCTCCTTTTTCTCGATAATAACAAGCTTCCTCTGGGAAAATTGCCAAAAGTTGGTCGCAAATACTGACAATCAGATCAGTATTGCGAGGAGAAATCGACCAAACCCATTCTTGAGGTGCGATGTACCAAACCACGGGCAAATCAGGCAAACAGCGGCGGATATAGCTGCCAATACCGAGATTAGGAGTCAAATAATCAATCAATACAACAGCATCCGGGCGGAAGTTTTTGAGATATTGTTTAGCTTTTTGCTGAACTTTGATTGTGGGCCAAATGTACGGCACTGATTCTATAAGGCCCATAGAACCAATGCCCAAAGTATCGCCTAAAATAGTAGCACCCGCTTCCGCCATCCGAGGGCCGCCCAATCCGGTTATTTCTAACTCCAAACCAGCGGCGACAGCGTAACGTTTTAAGGCTGCAACTAACAAAGATCCTTGCAAATCGCCCGAAACCTCACCAGTGCTGATAAAAATTTTCATATTTTGAATTTATACAGGTGAGATGTTTGCTAATAACTCGGTAACAGCATCATATTGATCGGGCATATTAGCACAGCGTAGCAGTAATTCTAAGTCCAGATCGGGAAGGAATGTACTCCGGGAAATCTGCTCATAATTTTCACCTGTTAAGTAATAGAGAGATAACTGACTATTTTGCCAAAACCAGACTTCCCGAACACCCAATCTTTTGTAGAATTCTAGAGTATTTATCCCGCCACTGGTAATTACCACTTCAATAGCAATATCTGGGACTATTTTTTGGGTTCCTATATCATAGGAATCATCCGGCTCTTTTCTACCGCCTAATTCTCTGTTACCCAGAGTCGGGCCGCCCTTGCCGTAAAATCTAATCCCATTTGCTCTCATATATGCCTCTAGCAGCATACAGAGAGTTTTCTTGATTATTTCGTGTTCGGGCGAGACAGTCATAATTTGCAGTATTTTATCGAGATAGAAAAATTTCACACCTCTGACATCTTTAAAAGCTGCTTCTATCGCTTCAAATTGCTCCCAACTAACATCTGAGAACCTGATGCAGCCATCTTGTTCTGTTTCAGGGGATGTAGATTTGACTGAAGTATATACATTCATAGGGCAACAGTCGCTTAGTTCATAGGTTTATTCTACCTCATTCACTTTTTGCCAGGAATCAAACCGCGCCGCCCTTTGGTTATAGACTGCTGCACAAATCTCTGCAGGTGCTGCAAGTGGGGGTTTTCTGGCAACAAATCCAACTGTTCCAAAGCTCGATCGAGAGTGTAGCCAGAACGGTATAGAATACGAAAAGTTTTCTTCAAAAGTAGCAAATCTTCTTGGGTAAAACCGGCGCGTTCGAGGCCTATTTTGTTGATTGCTCGCACTCTCGAAGGATTTCCCTCGACTAGCATATAAGGAGGCACATCTCGATCGATCCTGCTCAAGCCGCCCACCATAGACAAACGGCCGATTTGGACAAACTGATGAACCCCCAAAACACCGCTCAAGCGGGCTTGAGACTCGATTTTAACGTGTCCGGCTAAGGCTACAGCATTGGCGATAATTACTCGATCGGCGATCGCGCAATTGTGTCCCACATGAACATAAGCCATCAATAGATTATGATTGCCAATTGTCGTGCTTTCCCCCGCTCCAGTAGCGCGGTTAATTGTCACGTATTCCCGAATGAGATTGTTGTCGCCAATTTTCACCCTAGTTAGAGAACCCTCATATTTCAAATCTTGAGGTTCCAAACCAATCGCCGCACCGGGGAAAATTTGATTGCGAGCGCCTATTTCTGTTAGCCCGTCGATAATTGCATGAGCGCCAATCTTAGTCTCCGGCCCGATTTTCACTCTTTCCCCAATTACAGCATAAGCTCCCACTTCTACAGTCGGGTGAAGTTCAGCGCGGGGATGAATCACAGCAGTTGGGTGAATCAAAGTAAGCATTTTTTATTAGTCAGTTTTCAGTTTTCAGTTTTCAGTTTTCATACAAAATCAAGCTTAAATACCCCGTTTATTTCTTAGTCCGCGGCGGACTTCGTTTGTGTAGTAGCGATTGCAATCGCCGAATCATCAAGGAGTAACAAACCAGGATTTAGTATCAGTAGTCAATTGTCAATTGTCAATTGTCAGTGGTTATCAGGAATATAGAGAAATCCCCAAATAACACATAACCAATCACCAATCACCAATCACCAATCACCAATCACCAACTTAATCTACCATCGAAAACGTCAATTCTCCTTCACAAACTTTTTGTCCGTCTACTTCAGCCAGAGCCTGCATTTTTGCGAAGCGGCGGCGTTTTACCCACAGCAATTCTACAGTCATCAGCAACTGATCGCCCGGTACAACCTGACGACGGAACTTGACTTGATCAATTCCGGTAAACATCCACAATCCTTGCTTGATGTCGGGCAACTGAGCCAGAACAATACCGCCAACTTGAGCCATCGCTTCGACAATTAATACTCCAGGCATAATCGGCCGTCCGGGGAAATGCCCTTGAAAATGCGGTTCGTTAAAAGTCACATTTTTAATTCCTACAGCCTTCTCGGACGGCACGTAATCAACAATTTTGTCAACCAGCGCAAAAGGATAGCGATGAGGCAATAATTTCTGAACTTCTTCGAGAGTAAAAGTAGATTTAACCGCTGGAGAATCTTCACCGTTTTTGGTGGGGACGGATTCAGAATTAGCAGTATTGAGGGTGTTAACTTCAGTCAGCGTAGACATTTCTTGAAGACTTTTGAGTGTGGTATTGCAGAAGGCAGAAGGCAAAAGGAAGATGTAATCTTAACAGAAGATCACCTGTTTTTTCCTAACTTTTATCTAGGGTAGCTAGAGCTTGGGAGTTCAGGGCTTGGGCGAGTTGGACGTGCAAGTTGTGACTGGCTTTGTAAGCCAAGTAGTGAGCTTTTGGCCAAGTTCCGAGCAGACTGAGGTCGCCTACTAAGTCTAGGATTTTATGGCGCACTGGTTCGTTGGCAAATCTCAAGGGCGGGTTGAGCCAGCCGGATCGATCGCAAACTAGGGCGTTTTCTAGGGTACCACCTTTGATCAAACCAGCTTGTCGCAATTGGTCAACTTGGCGAGCAAGTCCAAAAGTGCGGGCTGGGGCGATCGCCGTCGCAAAACTTTCTGCCTCTGGCGACCAACTGTACCATTGATTGCCGATCGCCTGTTCCTCAAAATCAATTCCGTAACTAAATCGAGTTTCGGCTGAGGGTAAAGCTGCTGCAAAAGCATCCCCGTGACGCACCCAAATTGGCTCACTAACGACAAAGGAGGAAGTGGGGTATTGCTTAGATTCTTGAGGAACTAAGCCGGTATGGGCGATCGCCTCTACCCAAACCTGAGCCGAACCGTCCAGCAGCGGCACTTCCGGCCCATCAACCTCAATTCGAGCATTATCCGCTCCCATCCCCGCCAAAGCGGCTAATAGATGCTCTACAGTGCGAATTTGAGCATCCATACCTGCCAGTTCCGTTGAAAGTGCAGTCTGGCAAACCGCCTCAATTTTTGCAGGAATTATCGGAGCACCAGGCAAGTCAATTCTGACAAAATAGCGACCTTCCCCAACCTCCGCAGGCAAAACTCGGACGCGAGTTTGTTCGCCGCTGTGCAAACCGATTCCCGACAGTTCAAATTCAGATTTTAAGGTACGTTCAATAGTCATTAGTTAGTAGTCAGTAGTCATTAGTTAGTAGTCAGTAGTTAGTAGTCAACTGTCAACTGTCAACTGCCAACTGCCAACTGTCAACAGCCAACTGCCAACTGCCAACTGCCAACTGTCAACTTAGAATCGCTCACCAATTCCAAAGTGAATTTGATTGTCGCCAGTGTCGTTGATACCGTAATCGATCCGGATCGGCCCTAAAGGAGATTGAACCCGCACGCCGATGCCGTAACCGTAACCGCTACCGGGCTTTTCGCGGATACCTGCCGGGTCGCCTGGGACATCTTTGCCCGTGCCCAAGTCAGTGCCAGCATCCAAGAATAGTGCTCCGCCGATAAACGAAATAATCGGGAAACGGTACTCAACGCTGGCCTCTAGGAAGCTGCGGCCGGCTCCCATGTCGCCTTCGTCGTATCCGCGCACCGAGTTGGCGCCGCCCAAGGCAAAGGCTTCGTAGGGAGGCAAATCTCCGAATACGGTGCCGCCCCTAAAACTAAATGCCAGCGTTTGAGGGCCGGGGGTAAAGTTAGTGTACTTGACTGGTAGGTACAAGCTGTAGCTGGCCCGCAGGCGGTTTAAGAGGATGCTGCCGGAACCTACAGGAATCGATTGTTCCATGCCAAATCTGAGCAGGGAACCGCTAGTGGGGCGGAGGGGGTCGTTGCGCCGATCGCGCACAGCACCTGCTTGCAAAGTTGTCAAGTCATCCGAACCCGAATCGCTAAAACTCAACAGGTTGCCGAGTTCGTCCTCGGACTCGCGCCGGCCTTTGCGATCGGTAATTGAGACTCGCTGGTACTGCAAGCCGACTGAAGCTGTCCACTCAGAATCGGCAAAAGGATTCCGATCCAGGGGACGGGTGAAATTGATGCCGGCACCGGTGCGGACGACGCGGGGTCGATCGTCGTTGGGCAATCTGACTTCCCGTTCGCCACCGTCAAAAATCACGCTGATCGATCGTCTTCTAAACGCATTAATCGTATAAGAAGTCCGGTAAGGATCGCCTGCAATCCAGGGGTCGGTAAAACTCAGGTCAAACAGCGTTTGGCGTTCCCCGATTTGTATTTCAGCCCCCAATTTCTGGTTCCTACCTCTCAAGTTTTGCTGCTGGTAACTCAGCGTACCGAACAAACCCGTCGCGGAACTCAAACCCGCACCAGCCGCCAGAGAACCGGTATTTTTCTCAATGACGTTGACAATTACTCTTGCCTTGCGGGGGTCAGTCGTTCCCGGTTCCAAAGCAAGTCGCACGTCTTCAAAAATTCCCAAACCAAACACCCGTCTCAAATCCCTTTCCGCCTTGGTGCGGTTAAAGATGTCTCCGGGCTTGAGTTCTACTTCGCGGGTGATGACAAACTGACGGGTGTTGCCTCCGATCAGCTGACCCGTGGCATCTGTTGCCTCTCCCTCCTTGTTCAGGAAGCGGACATCAACGGATTCGATCTGGCCTTCTGCCACTACCAGGGTGACAGTGCCGTCGTCTGCTACTTGCGGGGCATCAGTGATTTGGCCTAAAACATAGCCGTTCTCTTGATACCACGCATTAATTTTTTTCACTCCCTCTTCAAAGCGGCGGAGGTTGAGAATTTTGCCGTATTGATCGCGGAAGCTTTCGTCAATTACGCTTTGGGGCAGCACTTGCTGACCGGTGATTGTCACTCCCTGCAGCACCGGATTTGGCTGCACAATAAAAGTCACCCGGACGCCCAACGGGGTGTCTTCCGGTACTGCCCGCACGTTTCTAAAAAAGCCCGTGGCAAAAATGGCGTTGATGTCTTGTTGCAGTTGGCTGCGGTTGGTTGTGCGTCCCGGTTGGGTGCTGATGACTCGGTAAATTTCGGTTTCCAAGTCTTCCGTCGCGCCGGTGACTGTAACTTCTGCTACTAGCACTTGCGGTTCTGCCGCCCCGGCGGGTGCAGGGGTTTGTCTCGGCTGCGGTGCCCGGCCAGGGGGCAATGGAGGAACGGTGTTAGCCGGCGGTCTCGTCGGGGCCGGTATTGTCGGAACTTGGGCGTTTTGAGCGATCGCCCCTGATTCCTCTGGTTTCCCTAGCTCTGCTGCGATCCAGGCGGGCGTTACCGCCGCTTCCGATGGGGGGAGCGAGCTTTCCTGTTGCGCCTCTGGCAGGGCGTTTTGGCTGCTAGAGGCGGGGGAAGGGTTGGATGCTAGCTCGGGTTTGAGTTCAAGGATCGGAGGTGAAACCGGGGAGGGCGGGTCTGTGACTTGGTTTGGGGGTTCGCGGTCGTTCCCTCCTCTGGCAGGGGCCTCCGCTATTTTTAGGGCTTCCCCTTTGCTGGTTTTAGCAGCTTTGCGGTTTTGAGGAGGGTTTGGGGTTAATTCTGGAAGGGGGCGATCGGGTAATTCGATCGACGGGGCGGGCCCGGCGGCAGCCAAAGCTTCCTCTGCTGATTCAGAGTAGGATGTTTGGCCACTTGCCGAATTTGATAACCCGAATGTTGCTGAGGCAGTAAAAACTGCCACCAATACAGCAGATAAACGCATTTTTGTTCACTTTTTTGGGCAATCCACACACCACATTAGTCATTAGTCATTAGTCATTAGTCATTAGTTATTTAAGTCGGTGGAATTTCGCGCTGACCGCTAATTGATGACTGTTGACCGCTGATTGCTGACATCGAAAGCAGAAGGGTAACAAACTGTGCAATTCTAGCGCATTACCAAGGCCTCTAGACTTTCTGAGCGAGAACGCGTTGGAGAACTTGCTGGTAAGCGGTTTCTACCGATCCTAAGTCGCGGCGGAATCGGTCTTTGTCCATAACACGGGCGTCGGGGTCTGCTTCTGCGTTGTCCCAGAGGCGGCAGGTGTCGGGACTGATTTCGTCGGCGAGGATCAGATTTTGATGTTGGTCGATACCGAATTCTAGTTTGAAGTCTACCAGGGTGATGCCGCACTGGCTGAAAAATTCTTTGAGTATTTCGTTAATTTCGCGGGCGGCGATTTCTAGTTGGTCTACTTGTTCGGGGGTGGCTAGCTGCATTAGCAGCAGCCTGTCGCGGGTCAGCAGCGGGTCTCCCAAATCGTCGTTTTTGTAATAAAACTCGACCAGCGGCGGATTGACAATTGTGCCGAGGGCGAGTCCGGTTTGCTTGCAAAGACTGCCGGCGGCAATGTTTCTGACTACGACTTCCAAGGGCAAAATTTGGACGCGACAGACTCGCATTTCGTTGGGGGCCGGCGTGTCGATGAAGTGGGTGGGAATGCCTTTGGCTTCTAGCATCCGAAACAGGTGGGCGGATACGGCGCAGTTGATTTCGCCTTTGCCGGCAATGCTGCCGCGTTTCTGGGCGTTAAAGGCTGTGGCGTCGTCTTTGAAGTGGGTCAGCAAAATTTCGCTGTCTTCGGTGGAGTAGAGGATTTTGGCTTTGCCTTCGTAGAGTTTGCGATCGGCTGACATGGCGATTAATAATAATGTAGATGAGTTTTAGATTTTACCGTAGCTCGATCGGGTGTTATTGGCGAGTTTTTGGATCTCCGCTGCACCGCTCATCCTCTGACAAGCGAATTTCAAAGGTGGTACCCGCCACGTGATTTATCCGTGGAATCCATCCCAAATCTCAAATCTAAAATCCTCAAGCCCCCGCATTTATCCGTCGGGTCAATCCAAAATCTCAAATCTCAAATCCAAAATCGAATGACGGGCAAGTACGCCTGCAGGTAGATACTGTCATCGACCCCGGCATAAATGATTCTTGACAAAGGACAATAGATATTAAACCTGCTGGGTTCGCGATCCGTGCTGACAAAACCTCGCCAACGAGACGGGCGCTTAAAAAACATCTAGAAAATGGCTGATTTATGCAAGACAAAAAAATTCATATTCTCTTGGTAGAAGATGATGAGGTTGATGTGATGAACGTCCGGCGAGCTTTCAAAAAAAATAACATCGTCAACCCCCTCTACATTGCTGCCAATGGATTAGAAGCTCTAGCTATATTGCGTGGAGAAGGAAAAATAGATCCTCCCATGCCTCAAGCGCGCCGGTTGATTTTGCTGGACTTGAATATGCCGAGAATGAGCGGGATCGAGTTTTTGCAAGAATTGCGACTGGATGAATGTTTGAGGTCGATTCCGGTAATCGTCCTCACAACTTCTAATGAAGATAGAGATAAAGTAAAAGCTTATAATTTGAATGTAGCGGGCTATATTCTTAAACCTGTTACTTTTTCTAACTTTGTGGAAGTGATGGCTACCCTAAACAAATACTGGATGCTGAGTGAAATTCCCTAAAATAGGGAAATTTGAATAGAAAAATTTTCAAGGGGGCTTTATGATTTTTCAGCGATGCAGTTGTTTTAAGTCCTTTTTCTTGACAGCAGCTTTTTCGGACTAATCCACAATTCGGTTTTTATGGACAAAATTCTCACAATTCTGATAGTTGATGACGATGCAGTCGATCGAATGGCAATCAAACGATCGCTCAAGTCTGCTGGTGTTTCTGCAGAAGTTACTGAAGCAGAAGACTGCGCGGATGCGCTGGCACAACTCTCGGTTAGCAAAAATTCTATGCAGGCTACCGCAAAACTCTCCCAACAAAATAAATCTCAACCTTTAAGCGAGGTTGAGGAGACAGAAAAGGGGCTGCTATTAAATCAAATATTTGAGTGCAAATTTGACTGCGTATTCCTCGACTACGGATTGCCGGACGGAGACGGACTGAGTTTGGTAAAACATCTACGAGAAGCTGGACTGAAAGTTCCCTTAATTGTGCTCACAGGTCAAGGCGACGAACAAATTGCTGTGGAATTGATGAAGGCAGGAGCTTCTGATTATATTGCTAAAAATAAGCTTTCTCCCGATAGTTTGTCTCGCAGTTTGTCCAATGCGATGCGCGTTTACCGCGCCGAATTTCAGGCGTTTCATACCAGTCAAAAGCTTAAGGAAAGTGAGGAACGGTACAGGTTAGTTTTAGAGGGAGTGAACGACGGAATTTGGGATTGGGATTTAAGTAAAAATGAGGTTTATTGGAACGATCGCCTTTTGGAAATTATCGGTTTGTCGCGCAAGCAATTTGGCAGGACTATGGAAGCTCTATACAACCGCCTGCACCCCGATGACAAGGAGGGAATTGTCGCGGCGATCGCCGCTCACTTGGAACAAGAAATAGATTATAATGTAGAATTCCGGCTGCTACACTCGAACGGTGTTTACCGCTACTGCACTTCTCAGGGAAAAGCTCAGCGAAATTCCAAAGGAAAAGCGCTGCGAATGGCCGGCATGATTAGCGACATTACTGAGCGGAAACAGGCGGAATATGCTCTGGAAAGGGAACGGCAGCAACTGAGACAAATTATTAATTGCGTGCCAGTAGCAATGGCGATGTTCGATACGGAAATGCGCTATTTAGCTAACTCGCACAAATGGCTGACTCAATTTAATTTTGAGTGGCAGTCGCTGACTAATCTCAGTCATTACGAATTGTTTCCAGATACCCCGAATCGCTGGAAAGTAATGTATCAAGAAGTGCTCAGAGGTGAGGTCGTTTCTGTGAGCGAAGATGCTTGGGAACGAGCAGACGGCTCTGTTATCTACCTGCGCTGGGCCGCTCACCCTTGGTACAATCCAGACGGTAAAGTAGGGGGAATTGTGATGGTTGCCGACAAGATTAATGAGTTGGTGGAAGCGCGGGAAACTGCCTTAGAAGCTAGCCGGGTGAAGTCGCAATTCTTGGCGAACATGAGTCACGAAATTCGCACTCCGATGAATGGGGTTTTGGCAATGGCTCAATTGCTGCTGCGCGCTCCTCTGGAACAGAAACAGCGGGACTGTGCTCAGACGATTTACCGCAGTGCTGAACATTTGCTGAATGTTATTAACGATATCCTCGATTTCTCTAAGATTGAAGCGGGAGAAATGCGGCTGGAAAAGGCTAATTTTGATTTGAATAGTTGCGTTGAGTCGGTGATTGAAATTCTAGCGCATTTGGCAGAAGAAAAAGGTATTGAATTGAATATTTTAGTTGACAGCTCAGTGCCTAGAAAATTGGTGGGCGACGCGGGCAGATTGAAGCAAGTTTTGCTGAATTTGACGGGTAATGCCATAAAATTTACGGATAGCGGTCAAGTTCTAGTTCACGTAACTGTGAAACAGGGCAACCGACTGGCAGAGGGTAGACAAGAAGCAAGGTTGCTATTTTCGGTGCGGGATACTGGCATTGGAATTTCGGCCCAAGGGCAAACAAAGTTGTTCCAATCTTTTTCTCAGGTAGATGATTCTCCTACTAGGCCTTACGGCGGGACGGGTTTAGGTTTGGCTATTTGTAAGCAGTTAGTGGAGATGATGGGAGGGGACATTGGAGTTCGCAGTTTGCTAGGCAGTGGTGCTACTTTTTGGTTTACTGTACCTTTGGAAAAACAGTTGCCAGTTGAGCCTCACGATCCCGAACTTGCGGGCAAGAAGTTATTAGTAATCTCTGGAAGTGCTTTGAGGAGGGCAGCAGTGCGATCGCTCGCTCAAAGTTGGGGTGCGCGCTGCGACGAGGCAGAAAGTGCTGCTGAGGCTTGGAGTTGGTTGAAAAATACCCAGGGCGGGATTTCTCAGAATTCGGGAGAGGGGGGAAAAAGCTGGGATGTGGTGCTGGTGGACTTGCAAATGCCGGAGTTGGATGCGGAGGAATTTGCTAGGAAAGTGCGATCGACCTCGACAGTTTGCTCGTTAATCGCCATGACTGCTTTGCGAGAACAGCCGAAGGCTGAATCGCTTTGCAGTCGAGGTTTTAACGGATATTTGATCGAGCCGGTGCGGCCAAGTCGCCTGCTTGAGGCAATGCTTGCGCCGGTGAAGGGAAGGGGAGATTTTGGAAGAGTGGAGGCTGCTAATACTGGCAAGTTGCCACCAGTTAATACTCATCAATATGTTACTCCCAATTCGCTGTCATCGCTGAGAATTTTGGTGGCGGAAGATCACCCGATCAATCAACAAGTTCTTGTCGAACAGTTGGCAGTTTTAGGCTATCAGGCTGACTGCGTGGTCAACGGTCAAGAAGCGCTGGATTTGCTGGCTAAAAAAAGCTATGATTTAGTGCTGATGGACTGTCAAATGCCGGTACTTGACGGTTACAAAGCGGCGCAAAAGTTGAGGGAAATCGAAGGAAGCGATCGGCATACTTTTGTGATGGCTTTAACTGCTCATGCTATGCCGGGGGAACGAGAAAAGTGTCTGGCGGCGGGGATGGACGATTATCTCAGCAAACCTGTAGATTTAGATGCTTTGGCGGCGGCCCTGAAAAAGTATGAAGCCCTCAATGTTCAGGGTGACAATAAGTATGGAGTTAAAAGTATAAATTCGGAAAATAAATCTCAATTAGCAACAAATTATACAGAAGTTGTGGAAAAAGCGCAGGTTGTGGCTGGGCCGACACCAAGGGCGATCGCACTTCAAACTTGGGAACATAGAGACTACGACGGACTGTTCGACAAGAGCAGATTGGAGCAACTCGGACGAGTTAATATTAAATTGCCAGAGCGACTCTTGCAAGCTTTTGTGGCAGGCGCCCAAGCTGATGTAGCTGCTGCCAAAAGAGCCGTAGAAGCTAAAGATTGGCAAGCTGTGGAATATCAAGCCCACCGTCTCAAGGGAACTTCGGCTAATGTGGGAGTTGCTCAGATGTCGGATTTGGCCGCACAATTGGAGCATCAAGCGCGAAGCTTTCAATCTGAACCAAAAGGGGTGGAATTGTCAAATAGTGAGAGGATTGAGAACCTATTAGTAAGTTTGTCCAGTCATTTAGCCCGGGTGCAAGAATTTGTGGAAAATCGAATGTTTAGTTAGTCGGTTAGTCGCTATTGATCGATATTAGTCGGCGCTTGAAATCGCGCCTAAACAAACGAAGTCCGCCTACGCGGACTAAGAAATAAATTCTTTGTTTCTTTGTTTCTTTGTTTCTTTCTTCACTCTGTGTTCTCTGCGTTCTCTGCGGTTAATTTAAAAAAAATAATTAATTTAGCTATGAATTACGATACCAGTACAAACACTATTTCAAATAGCAATTCCTTAGAAAACGAGGAAAAACTGCTAACGCCTTTGATGGTTTTTGCTCGCGAAGTTTTATTGTATGAAAAAGAGGGTATTTCTGAGCAATATTCTGTAAATGCTGTGCCTTACCCGCTCGATGAAATCAATAATTTTTCTGTGGACAATCTAGTAGCAAAAGTGGCTCGCTGCTGTCGGGAAAGCAAGGTGGGAAAAAAATTACCTACGGCTTTTTACGTTCACGTTTCAGCTTTGCAGAGACTCAACCCTGTCCTCGGAATCTACGAAAATTGTGCCAGACGCACTCTCGAAAATATTGATGAAGCAACTTTAGTTAAATTTTTGCTTCATCAACCTAAAATATCTTATCTTTTTTACCCTGATTTCGATACAAATGCTCATCCTGATTTGCAAACCAGCATCCAGATTAATCTAGCAACAGGGGAAGTTAAATATTTTGACTACAGTAACTGCGAAAATCCCCCGGTTTTGCACCGCAAGGAAACTTTTGTAGCTGGGGATTATCCCAATTACGAAAAGTTTGCGAGGCTGACTCGCTGCGAGGAAAAGTGGGGGCTGCTGGACAATACTAGCGTTATCGGCACTCGCGAGGGTTGGCTCAAATATTTGGGATATTGCGGTGTAGAAATCCAAGATCATACTGTTGTCGAGCGTTTGAAAGAGGAGAATAGTGAGCTATCAATTCCTAAAATCGAGCGACATAAAGCTGCAATGGTACGCAATTCGCTTTCTAAACCCCTGCGTCTGGTTTTAGAAGCTGATTTAGTGAGGGACGGGGCGACTTTTTTTGATTACGGTTGCGGTTACGGCGGGGATGTTAAATATATTGCACAAGAGGGTTATGCTATTTCTGGTTGGGACCCATACTATCAGCCGGATACTCCGCGAATTTGTGCTGATATTGTGAATATTGGTTATGTGATTAATGTGATTGAATCTTTGGCGGAACGCCGAGAAGCTTTGCTGAATGCTTGGGAATTAACTAAGAGTTTATTAGTTGTAGCGGCTCAAGTTTTGATTGATGATAGCGATCGAGGCCAAATTGCTTACGGGGATGGGGTGATTACTTCTCGGAATACCTTTCAGAAGTATTACGAACAAGAAGAGTTAAAGGTTTATATTGACCAAGTTTTGAATGTTGATGCAATTCCTGTGGCTTTGGGAATCTATTTTGTGTTTCGGGATGCAGCGGAGGGTGAAAGTTTTCGTGCTTCTCGGTTTCGATCGCACTTATCGACTCCCAGAGTGCGATCGCAAGTTAAGCGGTTTGAGGATTATGCGGAAATGTTGGCTCCTTTGATGGCTTTTGTGAGCGATCGGGGCCGGCTTCCGGTTAAAGGCGAACTAGCGGAAGAATCGGCGATTAAGGAGGAATTTCACAGTTTTAATCGCGCTTGGAGGGTGATTTTGCAAGCAACGGATGCGGATGATTGGGAGAAAATCGCCGACAAGCGCCGCCAAGATTTGCTGGTGTATCTGGCTCTCAACGGTTTGGGCGATCGACCTTCAATCCGCCGACTCCCGGCTCAAATCCGCAATGATATCAAAGGTTTGTTTGACAATTATCAAAAAGCTTGCACTTTAGCAGATTTAATGCTATATAGTCTGAGCAAACCTGATATTGTTGCGGATTGCTGCGAAGATAGTGCGATCGGCTACAAACAGCCCGGTACTCTTTCAGTTCACGTCTCTGCATTAGAAGAACTAGATCCTTTGCTCAGGCTCTACGAAGGCTGCGCCAACCGCACAATAGGCAGACTTGACGGCGCGACAATTATCAAATTTTACGCTCGCAGACCTCAGATTTCCTATTTATTTTATCCCGATTTTGACACTAACCCGCATCCAGCCCTTCACACTTCTATGCACATAGATTTGCGCGATCTTTCTGTGAGCTATCAAGACTATTCTGACGTGTATAATCCACCAATTTTAGTGAGAAAAGAAGCTTTTGTTACTGCTAGTTATCCGCATTATGACAAGTTTGCGAAACTCACCCGCCAAGAAGAAAAGTTAGGTATTCTCGATCGTGGCGTAGTTAAGAAACATCGGGAATGGATGAAGTGTTTGGAGGAAAATTGCGTTAAAATTAAGGATCATAAGTTGTTTTGGCGATCGAATGCTGACCCCGAAAAGTTGAAAATGCTGCAAAAAGCTGCGTCGGATCGTCAGCAGAAAAAGATTGAGGTTAATGCAGGAAAGAGTGAACAAACCGCAGAGGACACAGAGAGCACAGAGGATGGGAAAGAAGAGGGAGAGGGATAGTTATGGAAGCAGATTATGATTTTAGGGGGACTTAAACAATTTTTAAGCCCAAACCAATATAATTATAGTTAAGGCAACGATTGAGGAAAAGTGGTAATCATGGTAGTCCGTCAACCCCGCTATAGCAAAGAAGAGTTTGCTCAACGTGGCGATCGCATTTACCAAACTCAAATACGCTCACAAATCGAATCGGGTAATCAAGGCAAAATTGTAGCGCTCGACATTGAAACTGGAGACTTGGAAGTTGATGCGAGTGAAATAGCTGCTTGCGATCGCCTTGAATCTCGTCACCCAAATGCTCAAATCTGGATTGTTCGCGTTGGGTATCGTCACGTTCGCCGATTCGGTGGACGAACCAAGATATCTGTATGATCGCAGGAATCGTTAATGCTGATTTTGAACCGATTATCTCGCTTTCAATATGTGACTCTGATGGGAAAGTTTACACACATGAGGCGATCGTAGACACGGGCTTTAATGGTTGGCTTTCATTACCTTCCGACAAAGAATTAGGCTTCTTGCTACAATGTTTCGATACAGTTCAAGTCAGGTACGAGATGTCCCTAATGAGCGCCCCAGCAAAATTCCAAGCAACCTCTCCTCCTTTCCGTTGGGATGAAGCGGGAGGTATCCGTATAGGTTCGAGTCGAGTCACCCTAGATAGCATACTTGCTTCATACCACAATGGCTCCACTCCCGAAGAAATCGCTATTCAGTATTCAGTTGTTCGCTTAGAAGACATATACAGTACCATTGCTTACTATCTAAACCATCGTCAGGAAATTGACAGTTATTTGGAACAGCGCAGCCAACAATCTCAGCAACTGAGACAAGAACTTTCTCGACAACACAACTTAGTTGATCTGAGACAACGTTTGCTTACTCGTTATCAGTCAAAAGGGGAGTCGATACCAAGTGCGCCTTCTAACTGATGAAAATTTTAATGGAGCCATATTGCGTGGGCTGGTGAGACGTTTGCCTGAATTAGATATTGTTCGTGTCCAAGATGTAGGGCTGATTCACACTGACGATCCAGATATTTTAGAATGGGCCGCTAATGAAGGACGCATCTTACTTACCCATGATGTGGCCACTATTACGATGTATGCCTACGAGCGAGTCAATCAAGGACTACCTATGCTGGGAGTTATTGAGGTTATTGCAACAGCACCCATTGGTAAGATCATTGATGATTTAGAACTATTTATTTGTTGCAGTCAGCCTGATGAATATGAAGGTCGAATTCTTTTCATCCCTTTCCCTATACTGTGATTTGGCTAGATAGTCGGTGGAATCTACTGTATGTGGTTCACATTGAGCGTGAAGAAAATGTCATTCGGATTATTTCAGCACGTAAAGCAACTCGTCAGGAGAGGGCAGAGTATGAAGGTTGAAGCATTAAAACAGCGATTAAACCGCAACCGTCCAATGACTAGCGTGACGATTCGTATGCCCGAAGATGTTGTGGAAGATCTAAAGAAAGTTGCACCATTGTTGGGTTTTTCGGGTTATCAGCCATTAATTCGTGCTTATATCGGTCAAGGTTTGCGCGTTGATTTAGAACGATTTGAGAGCGAGACAGTAACAGCCTTAGTAGCAAGTTTGAAGCGTCGAGGTGTCAGCGATGCAGTGATTGATGAGGCATTAAACGAAGTCCTTCGTGCTGAGCCCTTTTAATTGTGTCTAGCCAGCAGCATCTCATATCCAACCCGTTGACATCGGAATTATTCATCTCTCTCTTCTGCAGACTCTGCGCCCTCTGCGCCCTCTGCGGTTAAATCATTCCGGTACAATCGGAATTGATACCATTACAAAAGTCACTGTCTCATACACGCAGACGCAACCATCCTACTTTTGACAAAGCAGTTCGCCTTGGACAAGAATGGCGTAAGTCTGCTGAATAGCTTAATACCTGCACGCGGGAAAAAAATCCGGTTTCTGCGTGAATATCTCAAGGGATTATCCACGATTTTTCCTAGAAACCGGGTTTTTTAGGTTGATAGTGCGTAAGTCTTGTTAAGCAAACTTAATCTTCAAATAATCATCCTCCATCTTCGCCCCCGAAGGTTGCAGCGCCGCTAAAGCTTGCGGCAACACCAAATTACGGCGGTGATTCCCAATCCGAACATTCAACTCATCTCCCGTTTTGGTCAACTGGATCTGATCCTTAGCAATTCCGGGCAAATACAGTTCAAGACTATATTGATTGTTTTCCTGCACGATCTTAATCGTATTTTCTTTGTAATAAACTTGACTTGGGTCTTCGTCTTTGTAAAGCGTTTCTTTCAACCGTTCCAAAGCTGGCAAACCGCACATTTCTTCGGAATAAAGTGGCACCTCCTTAACTGGCAGCGGCATGAAATCTGAGTGAATTTCCTGACGGTACTGTTCCTGGCTTTCTTTCCACCGTTTAAAAAATGGGTCAGTTACTTCTGCGGGAATAATCCGGTTAGCTACTACTAAATCGGTAGCTACATTGTACAAACTCAAATAGGCATGAGCGCGCAGAGACTCTTTAATTACCATTTTTTCAGGATTGGTAACTAACCTTACCGAAGTGACAGTATTGTCAGTTAAAACCTTTTCCAAAGCTTCGATTTGTTCGTAAAATTCGTAAGGTGCATCCATCACCTCTTTGTCTGGTAAAGAAAAACCTGCAATTGGTCTAAAAATAGGTTCAACTAAAGGTCTAAGGGCGGCTGATATGCCTTGCAGCGGCTTGTAAAATTTTCTCATGTACCAGCCGCCAACTTCGGGCAAACTTAGCAGTCTCAATGCTGTGCCAGTCGGAGCAGAATCGATAATTAAAACATCAAATTCGCCTTCGTCGTAATGCCGCTTCATTCGCACTAAACCGAAGATTTCATCCATTCCTGGCAAGATGGCTAATTCTTCAGCTTGCACCCCTTCGAGTCCCTGCGCTCGCAAGACTTGACTAATGTAGCGCTTAACTGCTCCCCAATTGCCTTCTAATTCCCTGAGAGCGTCTAATTCGGCTCCCCACAAATTCGGTTTCACCAGCCGCGAATCGTGTCCGAGTTCCATGTCAAAGCTGTCGGCTAAGGAGTGAGCGGGATCTGTGCTCAGCACTAGGGTTTTGTATCCCAATTCGGCACATCGCAGCCCAGTAGCAGCGGCTACGGAGGTTTTGCCGACGCCGCCTTTTCCAGTCATTAATATTAAGCGCATTGATTGTTTAGCTCGCCTGAAAGTAGTTTACTCCTATATTGTAACGTTATGTAAAGAAAATTAATTTTGTGGGGGAATTAATTTGGGCGACAAGCAGCCGCCGGACATACCACATTTCCCGTGATACACGAAATTGCTGCCATGTCAATATCAGTTAAAATTACTTATCTCAGCTATCAATTGCAACAAATAAAAATCCATCAGCGTTCATCTGCGTTTATCTGCTAACATCTGCGGTTAAAAAAGGGCATCTCGCTCTGGAAACACTATTTTTTATTGCTAAAAAACCTAATAAAAATTCTCAAACATTAGTTTTCACAGGAGATACAAGCTGTTTGAGCACATCCAACCGCGAACAGTCCCAGTAATCGATGTGAGAAACAATTAAACCGTCGCTGTTGAGTTTCAGTTCGCTCCTACCGGCGATCGCCATTTTAGGTTTCCAAGGTAACGGTGCGATCCAGCTCAGAGTCCAGCGAGTGTCTATAGTATCTCCAGACTGCGAAATCCCGTGCAAATCGAGATTTACATCCTGAAAAAAAGTCCCCATAAACCCGATCATTTTGCGGTAGCGATCGACTCCTGTAAATCGATTCACCGGATCTTCAAAATAAACATCTTTTGCATAGATGCTGTAAGTCTGATTATCGGGAAATCTTTGATAATCGTCTTTGAGAATTTCAATAATGTCCATTTCGAGCGATCGTTATTCTTCTATTATTAGAATATAATTTTAACACAATAGATTAAAAATCCGCAATTTTCGTCCAAATTGTGATATTATATCGGGTTATTTCCTGCCTTGCCAACTTTCAACTTAACATCACAACTATGATTGACCTCTACACTTTTACCACCCCGAACGGTCGCAAAGTCTCGATCATGCTCGAAGAAATAGGTTTACCCTACAACGTGCACGTCATCGACATCACAAAAAACGACCAATTTAGCCCAGAGTTCATCGCCATCAACCCCAACAGCAAAATTCCGGCGATAGTCGATCGAGATAACGCCATCACCGTCTTCGAGTCCGGCGCTATTCTGATCTATCTTGCCGAAAAAAGCGGCAGATTTCTGCCCACCGACAAACACAAATACTTTCAAGTTATGGAATGGCTGATGTTTCAAATGGCCAGCGTCGGCCCGATGTTTGGTCAGCTAAACCACTTCAAACGCTTTGCACCCGAACAAATTCCCTATGCGATTGGGCGCTACGAAAAAGAAACCTTGCGCCTCTACGGAGTATTAGACACTCAACTAGCAAAATATGAATACATCTGCGGCGACTATTCGATCGCCGACATTGCTACCTATCCCTGGGTTGCTATTTATGAATTTCAAGGATTAACCCTCGACAACCACCCCCACCTCAAACGTTGGGTAGAAACTTTGCAGAAGCGTCCCGCCGTTGAGCGCGGAATGGCTGTTCCATCATTATAAACCGCACATCTAAATTGTATTTTCGGGAGGGCGGGACACCCCACAAGCAAGTTTACTTTTGTGGAACGGGCTTCTAGCCCGTTCTTAATAAACAGCGGGCGGGCTAGAAGCCCAACCCGTACTCCCCACAAAGCAAGTTTACTAATTGTGGAACGGGCTTCTAGCCCGTTCAAAAAAAGCGCTAGAAGCCCGCCCCACAAGCAAATTGACTAATTGTGGAACGGGCTTCTAGCCCGTTCAAAAAAAGCCCTCAAACTCAATCCGCGAAATGCTTAATAATCGCCTCAGCAAACTCCGAACACTTCAACTCAGGCACCGGCGGCTCCATCAACCTCGCCAAATCATAAGTAACTTCACCGTTAGAAATTGCCGCTCCCAAACCCTTCTTAATCAAGTCTGCTGCTTCCTGCCATCCCATGTATTCTAACATCATCACCCCGGACAAAATCAGGGAACCGGGATTGACTTTATCCAAACCAGCGTGTTTCGGTGCAGTGCCGTGAGTCGCCTCAAAAACTGCACATTCATCACCAATATTCGCACCAGGGCCCATACCCAATCCACCCACAATTGCGGCGGCCGCATCGGATAAATAATCCCCATTCAGATTCATTGTCGCCAAAATCGAATACTCGGCCGGTCGAGTTTGAATTTGTTGGAAAATACTGTCAGCAATTCGGTCGTTGACCATAATTTTTTCTTTCCACTTGCCGCTACCGTGACTGTCCCAAATTGCAAACAGAACGTCGGCTACTTCTTGACGAATTTTGGCTTGTTTTTCTGGGGTCAAAGCATCGTATCCTGGGTCTATTTGGCGAGCATTATCTTCTAAGCTAATGTCGGGATTTTTTTCTTTGTTGCCCAGAATCCAAGACTCTCTTTCAGTTACGCACTGTTGGCGAAATTCGGTGGTTGCTAATTCATAACCCCAATCTCGGAAAGCTCCTTCAGTATATTTCATGATGTTGCCTTTGTGCACCAAGGTCACTTGCTGCTTATCTTTCGGCAACCGTAAAGCGTGGGTAATGGCGCGCCGTACTAAACGCTGAGAACCTGTTTTGCTAATGGGTTTAATTCCGATTCCCGAATCGAGGCGAATTTGTTTTTTGCCATGTTCTGGTGTTGCCGGAATCAACTCATTATTGAGGAATTCAATCAATTTTTTGCCGATTTCGCTGCCTTTTGCCCATTCAATTCCGAGGTAAATATCTTCTGTATTTTCCCGGTAAATAATTACATCTAGGAGTTCAGGAGTTTTGTGTAGCGATGGGGTTCCAGCATAATATTTGCAGGGCCGCACGCAGGCGTAAAGGTCAAAGATTTGCCGCAAAGCTACGTTTAGCGATCGAATTCCGCCACCTACGGGCGTTGTCAGCGGCCCTTTGATGGCGACTCCGTATTCTTTGATGGCGTCTAAGGAATCCTGGGGCAGATATTGGTAAGTACCGTAGACATCGCAAGCTTCGTCGCCTACATAGATTTTAAACCAGTTGATTTTTCGATCGCCACCGTAAGCCTTTTCTACCGCAGCATCCATGACTTTCTGGGATGCAGGCCACAAGTCAACGCCCGTACCGTCGCCGCGAATGAAGGGAATAATTGGGTCATTGGGGACGATCGGCAAACCGTCTTTGAAAGTAATTTTAGAACCTGTTGTCGGGGCTACAATCTTTTCGTACATATTTTAACAGCGCGGATAGGAATGTTCCCTATTTTGCCACGATTATCTGCCTAAACCTCCACCAATCCTAAATATTTGTATAAATTTAAGTTGGATTTTTGGGCGATCTGCTGCCCGTCACTGTGACTTTTGGGCGATCGCCCATTTAAAAGTTAATTTAAAAAAGTAGCCAACATAGCAGAATTTTCTATCAAATTTCCCTCTCTATCTTTCAGCGCTACGGTTGAGAGGATGCTGGAAACAAGTCAGTGGATTTTAGATTTTACATTTTAGATTTTTAGATTTACTCCCCAGATTAATCGGGGAGGTTGAACCTTAGTCTAAAATTTTGGGTTGATAACGCACGACTTCTGTCGGAAAGTTGTATGCGTTTTGGCGTGGGGTCAAAATGGTGATTGTAGCCGCCGATGAACGCAAATAAAGGCAGATTATTTTCACAAATTTTGCATTTATTTGCGATATTTTTCCTTCTGCATATTCTTCTTCACAACCCACAAAATACACCAAATGACAATAATCACCACAACTATTTTGGAAACCGGGGCCAGATATTCCTCTACAAGTGTATAATTTTGCCCTAATTTATATCCGGTAAAAGTCAGGAAACTTACCCATAAAAGAGTACCTCCTGTTGAGTAGATTAAAAAAGGAATTAAAGGCATATTATTGATGCCAGCGGGCAGGGAAATTAGGGTGCGAACTCCGGGTACTAGGCGACACAAAAACACAGCTTTGTTGCCGTGTCTGTTAAACCATCTATTTGCTTTGTCAATATCGGCGCCCGATACTGTGATCCACTTGCCGTATTTGTCGGCTAAATTCCTCAAGCGTTCTTCGCTCAATAATTTACCGGCATAGTACCAGGGAAGCGCCCCCAGAACTGTACCGATTACTCCTGCTGCGATCGCCGGTGAAAACTCCATTCTGTTCTGGAATACCGTGAACCCTGCCAGCGGCATAATCAATTCTGAGGGTATGGGGGGGAAAAGATTTTCTAAAAACATCAACAGTCCTATTCCGAAATAGCCCATAGACTGCATTGTGTTAGTTATCCATTCAACCATTTTGATTCCCTAATTTGGTAAGAAGAAGTCATTAGTCATTGCTCGTTCCTAGGCTCTGCCTGGGAACATATATCGAGAGGCTCTGCCTCGACTCCCCATGAGGGAGGCAGAGCCTTGCTGCATTCATTCCCAGGCTGATCCTGGGAACGAGAATACTATGATTAAGTACCCGAAGTCCAAGAGTTTGTGTACTCAATTTGTTCGGCAGTCAAGGTATCAATGTGAATACCCATTGCTTCCAATTTGAGACGGGCAATTTCTTTGTCAACTTCCACGGGAATTGAGTGAATACCAGGCTCTAGTTTGCCTTTGTTCGTAACTAGATATTCGCAGGCTAAAGCTTGGTTAGCAAAGCTCATATCCATCACGGCGCTGGGGTGTCCTTCGGCTGCTGCCAAGTTGATCAAACGACCTTCGCCCAACACAATAATCGACTTGCCATTATTGAGGTGATATTCTTGAGTGAAAGACCGGACTGTTTTCACGTCGGTGCTTTTTGCGCCGAGGGATTTGAGGTCAATTTCAATGTCGAAGTGACCGGAATTGCAAACAATTGCGCCGTCTTTCATTGTCTCGAAATGTTCGGCACGAATGACGTGTTTGTTGCCGGTAACGGTAATGAATATATCTCCGACTGTTGCTGCTTCGTCCATCGGCATGACGCGGAAACCGTCCATCACTGCTTCGATCGCCCGAATCGGATCGATTTCGGTGACAATTACGTTAGCACCCATACCACGGGCGCGCAGTGCTGTGCCTTTGCCGCACCAACCGTAACCTGCAACCACAATATTTTTACCGGCTAACAAAATATTGGTAGCGCGGATAATGCCGTCTAGGGTAGATTGACCGGTACCGTAGCGGTTGTCGAAGAAGTGCTTGGTGTCGGCGTCGTTGACGTTCATTGCGGGGAAAGTCAGCACGCCGTCTTTCAACATGGCCCGCAGGCGCACGATGCCTGTGGTAGTTTCTTCGGTAGTTCCGATTAAGTCGGAAATTTGGTTCGGGCGGTGCTGGATCAGGGCCGCTACCACGTCGCTGCCGTCGTCGATGATAATATTGGGGCGATGGTCTAGGGCTGTGTAGACGTGACGTTCGTAGGTAGCCGCGTCTTCTCCTTTGAGGGCGAAGACGGAAATGCCGTAGTCTTCAACTAAGCAAGCCGCTACGTCATCTTGAGTGCTCAAGGGGTTGCTGGCGATCAGTACGGCGTCGCCACCGCCGAGTTTGATGGCGATTGCCAAATGAGCGGTTTCTGTGGTTACGTGGCAGCAAGCAGCCAAGCGAATGCCAGCAAAAGGCTTTTCTTTAGCGAAGCGTTCTTGAATTTGCCGCAAAACGGGCATTTCCCGGCCGGCCCACTCGATACGTTGCTTTCCCAAGGGGGCGAGGGACAAGTCTTTGACTTCGTGTTTAATCTTGACGGATGTAGCAACCATGTATGTTATTTCTCAGAAATCATCAAACTTTGTTAGTTTTAACAGATTAACCCATCGGCGGGCAAGTGCTGTGATTTTACTCGATCGGGGTCGGCGCTGCTAATCTTAAATTTTGATTAGGTTTTAATGATTAGCGAACGAGTAGATGGAGTCACCCGCACCGTGAGAGTCAAACATTCTTGTCGGGCGATCGAGCTCAATCTTTTGTGTTAGCGTGGCCTTCTTTAATTTTTTGACAATCAAGCATCCAGGATACAAGCCCCCGAATTTATCCTTGGGGTCAAGGCTTCAATCGAAAATCGAAAATCGAAAATCGATTGACACTCTCACTTGGGCGGCTGTCAGTTTGAGCGCCTGCGTGGCGTTCCCAGCTTGGCAGCCTGCAGATATCATCAGTTGGTTAGGACTTGGTTCCGTAGGGATTAGTTTCCCGTTCCCAGACATCTTCAAATACTTTTTAGCGGAAATATTGTTGCTGTGGCACGAACCGTTTCAATTGGGCGATCGGATAATTGTGGAAGGCTTTGAAGGTACGGTTGAAAAGATTTTGCTGCGTTCAACTCAAGTTATTAGCGATCGGGGAGAGCGAGTTATCGTGCCGAAGGCGATCGTATTTGCCAATTCAGTGCGGGTAAGCTAATCCGCATTTAAATTGCATAGTCAAATAAATCTTTACTGGTGTGGGGAGTAGGGGTTGGGCAGGAGATCGCGCCCTCAATATACAATTTAAATGCACAACAGCTTACTAATAGGCCTGCCCCGCAGGCGAACTAACTTGCCTTTAAATGTAGCCTATGATGTTGATACTTCAGGCTTTAGCGATGGTTCTTTGGATCTTATTGTCCGCTATTGGACGCTGCGCGAACCAGCATAGGTGCGACGGACAAACACCAGGGCTGTAGTGGCGATTAAAGTAGCGTGCATCCGGGCGGACATTAACATTCCTCAATCGGTACTGGTGACTTTGTACGATCGAACAGTTTACCCTGAGTGAGTTTTTAATTTTGATTTGGGAGAGGGAGATAGTGGGAGAGTGGGAGAGTGGGAGAGTTGGAAAAATCCTCTTGCTTCACGCTTGACTTCTTCCCTCAACACCCATCCGTTAAATCCGTTAAATCCCGTATTCTGGGCGTTTCCGAACTTCCCTCCGATCTCAAATCCGCCCTTGGAAAGTCGGGCGTAAAATCGAGCCAACATCCAACACTCAACCATCATTAAGTTTGGCGAGCCGCCCGTCAACAGCCAACAGTCAACAGTCAACTATTCCCGAGGAGTCCAACCACAATTGATATGACTTCTCCCTTCTGACATTTCAAATCAAGCAAAAGGCGAGCCGATTTCTCATTAGCGCGCCTCCTAATTGAATTTTATTTTGTAACACGTAAAAGAGGAGATTGTTCCGGTTGACAAAATCATGAAGTCGTCTTGCTAGCGCGACGGCGGCGGGCTGCAACCAAACCACCCAAACCGAGAGCCAAACCAGTCATTGTCATTGGTTCGGGAACTGCTTCTGCGCTGACTGTGAAATCTTGGAAGTCTGCGTCATTGCCGTTACCGCCATCGTCGAAGGAGATTAGTGTGCCTCCATTGAACAGAGAACCTATTCCGTTTGTGAATTTTCCGGCAGCTCCGAATCTGTTCGTTTCTTCTGTGTTGAGTGCGTCCCACAGTTGCGATTGCGCGCCAAACACTGCTTGCTGGTTGCCCGTATTCAAGGCTGAGGTCGAGTAGACAGTGCCACCCCAGCCGCTGTTGAGTCCCAAAGTATAAATTTGATTGGCCAGGAATGTGAATACTGTCGAGCCAGAACCCAAGACTGTATTGCCCAGAGTTCCTTTCCATTCGTTACTCGAGCCGTTGTCTGAGGATTTAGTTTCCGAAAACAGGGTGCTAACTAGAGTGCCCGCCGAGTTGTTCACACTGTAGATGCCCAAAGAGGAAGTATATCCACCGTGAGATTCTTTGAAGTTAAACTTGACGCTGGTATCTTGGCTGAATGTGATGCCGTTGGTGCCAAAGGAGAAGGCTTGAGCTGGAGCTCCGGCGCCAAACAGAGCTGTGGCGGCGGCGGTAGCTGTTAGGGCGGATAAGAGTTTGGTATTCATAAACCTGTTCCTTTTGTGCGATCGTCTTAATAATTTCATTATGCGATACTTTGTTTGTTTTTGGCGCACTTTAGGTAAAGTTTGACATATTCTTTATCAAGCCTTTACATATCCTTCATAAATTCTCTCTATCACATCTGCGGGCGGGGGATCGAGCCCTAATAATACCCACTAAATAATTATAAATATTGTGGTCTGAAACCTTGCAGTCGCGGGCAGGGGAGCGCGGATGAACTTAAGTGATTTGGATCGGGCTTATGGCTACTTTTTTTTATAGTCTCAAGTCTAAATCCTCAATAGCAAACACTTAAGTATAAATACGGTAATATTCGTGGGTACTGACAGTTCCAGAAGTTTTCTATTAACCTTAAACTGGGAATATTTGTTTTTTGGGGCTTATGTATGGGAGTTAAAGTAGTTTATCTATCAGGTAAATTACGTACAAAATGCGATCGTGTGGTCTACGTATTTTGGTTGAATTAAATAGAACCCCTGGTGTGAGATATCCCCAAGATGGGATCGAGAAGATGCAATTTCCGCAGATTGAAGCGGTAAAAGACCGGATTGCCCCTCAACAAAGATTGTATAGAGAAGCTGTGGCCCCGTCTTTGCTCCCGATCGCCCGCATCAAAACAGACCGCTGTAGCGTTCCTCTGCCCAAGGTTCGCCCCGCCGATGGTAGCCGTTGCGTTCCCAAAAACCGAGTTCTTCGGTTTCTGTAAACTCCAGGCCGTTAATCCATTTGGCGCTTTTCCAAGCGTACAGGTGGGGAACTACGAGCCGCATTGGGCCGCCGTGGTCTGCGGATAGAGGTTCGCCGAAGACGGTGTGGGCGAAAAAGTTTTCTTCTCTCAGGAAGTCGGCGATCGCAATGTTAGTCGTGTAGCCGCCGTAGCAGTGTTCCAGGACGTGCATAGCTTTCGGATCGACTTCTATATAGTTCATAAAATCTGTGACTTTGACTCCCGTCCACTGCACGTCGAGTTTTGACCACCGGGTGACGCAGTGAAAATCCGCAGTAAAGTTACTTTGGGGCATGGCCTGGAAGTCTGACCAACTGAAGGTTTTTGGTTGTGCCAATCCCCAGACTTTAAATTCCCAACTCTCAATGCTGACGGAGGGTGTATCGCCGTAGGTCAGCACAGGAAAGCCGTTGGCGAGGTATTGACCCGGGGGGACGCGATCGATGTTTTCTGATTCTGGCTTGCGAAAAAATTTGCCCAGCATGGATTCACGCTCTACAGTAACTGACTGCAATCCTGAGTATAACTTGCATAGAGGGGCGCATCGCAATTCTTCTCAAGGTAGAAAGCTTTCTGGACTTCTATAGAAAGAAAAATCCCTAAATCCTGCCTGATGCCAACCTACTTCTGCCTTCTGAGAGAGACCAAGCTAAAAATTATAAAATTTATCACCCCAGCGGATGAATTTCCTAACCTTAAATTTTATCGTAATTAATGGCGCATTTCCGAATCTTTGATGTATTGTTACAATATGCTCAGATGCCATATGTAAAAAAATTGATGGGGTAAAAATCATGATCGCAAGTTGCTTAATTCCGTTGACGATCTGCTTGATTGCTTGGTGGGTGACAGCCGGGACTGACAACAGAACGCTAGACGGAATTCCGGCTCCCATAGCTGCAATTATTGGAATTTGTTCGTTAATTTGGTTGGTGGCGGCGTGTCCTTGGCCTGTTGAACTTGCTCTAGTATTGGCGGTACTGGTTTTGGGCAAAGCTTATTTGCAAAAAATCTTGAAAGTCGGCTGAATTTTTAGGGCTAGCGCTCCTAGGGTTTGCGGGAGCGCGACGATCGAGTGCTGCTACCTTGTTAAAATTTTTTGCAATGTGTCTGGCTAAGTTATCAAAGGGGGTCGCAAAGGCGGAAAAAACCCTAGAATTGGTGAAATTCAATTTACATATTTTAGTTAAAAATTAGAACATAAAGATGGACAGGAAAACCCGGTTTATCTAAAATAAACCGGGTTTGTGAGGGTCTGAAATTGTCACACATCCAGCAATAATTGCTTAGGAGTGAGACACTCGGAACACAAGACACTGGGTTTCTGAGTCGAGGACTGTTGCTGTATGTGCGTAAAATGTCGAGCTGTTAAATTGGCAAGCGATTAATATCTTTGTTAGAACCAATTACTACCATCACCTCGCCTTTTCTCAAGCGTTCGCTTGGCTGCGGATTGATCTCGAACTTGTCGCCACGACCGACTGCTAGCAAATTCAAACCATACCTGCGCCGGAGTTCCAATTCGGAGATGGTTTTGCCATCAAACTTTTCAGGAACTAGCAACTCAACGATGCTGTGAGCTGGGTCGAGGTCAAAGCGTTCTAAAATGCTGGGTTTTGTAAGAAGGCGGGCCAAAGAGCAGCCCATTTCTCGTTCGGGAAAAACTACATGATCTGCGCCGACTTTTTTCAACAGTTTTAAGTGAGTTTCCGAAGAAGCTTTGGCTATTACGTGAGCTACCCCGCCTTCCTTAAGATTTAAGGTTGTGGTAATGCTTTCTCCTAGATAATTGCCGATCGCAACAATTACTGTTTCAAATTCAAATATACCGGCTTCCGCAAGAGCGCTAGGCTCAGTAGAATCTAACTGCAAAACGTGAGCAGCAATGCGATCGTTCAAAGCTTGAGTTACTTTTTTTTCATCGGTGTCAATTCCCAGGACTTCGTAACCCAAACCGTGTAGAGTAGAACACACAGCTTTGCCGAAGCGTCCCAAACCAATAACTGCAAACTGCTTGTTGTCGGCGCGCAAAGTGCGAAAAAAATTTAAAGATGACAGGTTCACTGAATATCCAGCGCTGAGCGTCTTGCTGTTTAAATGTTAGCAGAGACAGCGCCGCCTCCTTTTGATTTTTGGGTAAGTAGTAAAAGTTGATTTGGGTTGTCACCCATTGTTTAGATTATCAGCAACGAGGCAGGATTTTTTATCCGACTAACAAACTTTCCTCAGCATACTTAAAAGGTCTGGGTTTGGGGTCGCCGAGTGCAGCACTCATCAGCATCAGCACGCCAACACGACCTATGTACATTGTAGCAATCAAAACCAGCTTACCGATCGCTGAAATCTTGGCTGTAATCCCTGTGGAAAGGCCGACCGTAGCAAAAGCTGAAACTGCTTCAAATAGCACTTCGATAAATTTTAGTTCGGGATTGGTCAGCTCAATTAAGATTGCAGATGTGAACGCGACCAACATGGAACCGAAGACTACACTAATAGTTTTTAGAATCATTGCTGGCGGGATTTGACGCTGATAGCACTCCACATCTTCCTGACCTTCGAGAACTGCTGTGGTACAGCAAAACAATATTCTAAAAGTTGTGGTTTTGATTCCGCCGCCGGTGCTGCCAGGACTGGCGCCGATAAACATCAGCGCGACAGTCAGAAATAGCGAGGCTTCGCTCATTTTGCCAATGTCAATTGTATTGAATCCCGCCGTGCGGGAAGTAACAGATTGAAACCAAGCTGCCATCACCTTTTGAGGAAAATTTAGAGAGCCGAAAGTTTCTGGGTTGTCGTATTCCAGCACAAAAAAGGCTAGCGTTCCTAAAATCAAAAGGACAGCAGTTGTAGTGGTAACGACTTTGAAATTTAGGGAATAAACTGTGCAGATAGGGCTTTTGTTGAAGCGATCGCGCAGCCACAGGTACAATTCCATAATGACTTGATAGCCGATTCCCCCAAATATGATTAAACTGCAGACTGTGAAGTTAACCATAGGCGAATTGATGTAGCCGATCAAATTATCTGAATAGATGCTAAAACCGGCGTTGTTAAAGGCATTAATGCTGTGAAATACCGCCAACCACAGACCGTCTTTAAATCCGTACTGGGGGACGAAAACCGTCATCAGCAAAAACACTCCTGTTAATTGAAACAAAACGGTTGTTGCTAGAATTGACTGCACGAGTTGCACTACGCCGGCTAGCCCGGATTTGTCGAGAGATTGTTGCAGGGCAATTTTTTCTTTCAAGCCAAAGCGGCGGCCCAATAACAGCAGCAAGATAGTCGTGGCTGTCATGTAGCCCAATGCTCCTATTTCCACCAGTAAAAGTAGGCACAGTTGCCCCCAAAAAGAGTAATATTTTCCGATATCCACCACCGACAATCCCGTGACGCAGACAGCGGAAGTAGAGGTAAACAGTGCTGTTATTGGATCGCTCCAAGTTCCATCAATTGTGGAAAAGGGCATCATTAGTAATAGAGCACCTACGGTGATGACGGCGAGAAAGCCCAAGCAAATGGTTCGCGAGACAGTCATTCGATTTTAGATTTTAGATTTTAGATTTTAGATTTGAGAGGGAACCCACAAATCGATTTTAGATTTTAGATTTGAGAGGGAACCCACAAATCGATTTTAGATTTGAGGTTTTAGAGGGAACCCACAAATAGAGCGTCGGGCTTGAAATCAGGACATCTCTATCTGGCGAAGGCCGGAGACCGATCGAACTCAATCGCCAATTTCTATGACAACAGCGGGAAAATAACGGTAGAATTCCTTTAATAACTTGCGATCCGGCGATGACATCAACACTTTACCAGCAAATTCAGCAACTTTACGACGCTTCTAGCGGTTTGTGGGAGCAGGTGTGGGGCGAACATATGCACCACGGTTACTACGGCCCGGATGGCAATTTGAAAAAAGAGCGCCGACAGGCTCAGATAGATTTGATAGAAGAACTGCTGGCTTGGGCTGGAGTCCCGTCAGAGAAGGCACTGGGTGAATCTTACCGCATTCTCGATGTCGGTTGCGGGATCGGCGGCAGCACACTGTATTTGACGGAAAAGTTTAGTTCGATCGCTCAAAATAATTTAAAGTTGGATGGCGAGGTCGATCGAGATTTTAGCCGATCGCCCGAACTCAACAAAACGGGCGCTAGCGTTACAGCTACCGGGATTACTCTGAGTCCGGTACAGGCCAACAGAGCGACCGAACGCGCTAAAATTGCTGGGCTTGAAAGCAATGTGAATTTTTTGGTGGCAGATGCTTTGAATATGCCTTTTCCTGATGAGTCATTCGACTTGGTTTGGTCGCTCGAAAGTGGCGAACATATGCCAGACAAAATTAAGTTTTTGCAGGAATGCTGCCGCGTACTCAAGCCGGGAGGAACTTTGATTTTGGCAACTTGGTGTCACCGCCCGGTGGGAGAAACGGCGGGTGAATTAACTGATAAAGAGAGAAAGGAATTGGCAGAAATTTACCGGGTTTATGCTTTGCCTTATGTGATTTCTTTGCCGGAATATGAGGAAATTGTCCGCAGTTTGCCTTTGACAAGTATTCGCACGGCTGATTGGTCAAAAGCTGTTGCTCCTTTTTGGGATGTGGTGATCGATTCTGCTTTGACTCCGAGCGCGATTTGGGGTTTGCTAACTAGCGGTTGGACGACTATTCAAGCAGCACTGGCTCTCGGATTGATGAGCCGTGGATATCAGAGCGGGTTGATTCGTTTTGGAATGATTTGTGCTGTAAAATAACAGGCACATATCAGAGAAATTTTGAGTCTTGAGTTGATGAGTAAGGTGCGTATTACGCACCCTACAGAATATTATTTGTTTGGCGTGGGTGTGAGATTTATGGGCAATGATTCGATTGGCAAGTCTTGGAGTGATAAAAATGGCTCGGCTCCGCAAAGCTGGGTGAGGGCATTTTGGGAGTTTTCTCGGCCGCACACAATTGTGGGTACTAGCTTGAGTGTATTGGCTTTGTACGCGATCGCCCAAAGCACGAGGCTGTTTGTGAATCCTGTACTTTTGCCCCTAGCTTTTGCCTGGTTAGCTTGCATTTGCGGCAATATTTATATTGTGGGATTGAACCAGTTAGAAGATGTTGAAATTGATAAAATTAATAAGCCGTATTTGCCGATCGCCTCTGGAGCGTTTTCTCGGAAAACCGGGGAATTAATTGTAATTGCAACGGGAATTATAGCAATTTTGACTGCTGTTTTACAAGGCCCGTTTTTGCTGGCTACTGTTGGTGTTAGTTTGGCGATCGGGACTGCTTATTCTCTGCCCCCAATTCGGCTGAAACGGTTTCCTTTTTGGGCGGCGCTGTGCATTTTTACGGTGCGGGGCGCGATCGTAAATTTAGGGTTATTTTTGCACTTTAATTGGGTGTTGGGTTTGGGGATGGCGAAAAGCGCTTTTTCTGGCTGGAGTTTGGAGAGTTTGTCTTTTGAGATTCCTGCGGAAGTTTGGGTGCTGACGGTTTTTGTTGTGGTGTTTACATTTGCGATCGCCATTTTTAAAGATATCCCCGACATGGAAGGGGACAAGCAATATAATATTACTACGTTTACGATTGAGCTGGGCAAGCCTGCCGTCTTTAATTTATCTCGCTGGGTGTTGACGGTTTGTTATTTGGGCGCGACTTTGGCGGGAGCGATCGTATTGTCTAATGTTAATTTAGTGTTTCTAGCAGTTTCTCATTTGGCGGCTTTGGGTTTGATGTGGTTTTGGAGCACGAAAGTTGATTTGGACGATAAAATAGAAATTGCTGCATTTTATCAGTTTATCTGGAAGTTGTTTTTCTTAGAATATCTGATTTTTCCCGCAGCTTGTTTGTTGGGGTAGAAGTTCGGCAACGGATTCTGTAACGGATGTAACGGATGTAACGGATGTAACGGATGTCACTCCGATGGAAGGGGGAAGAAGCAAGAAGGAAGTCGGAAGTTCGGCAACGGATTATGTAACGGATGTAAAGGATAGAAGGAAGAAGGAAGAAGGAAGAAGGAAGAAGGAAGGGGGAAGGGGGAAGAAGGAAGGAAGAGTTAACAAATTAGAACTATTTGGCAATTACCAGTTAGCGAACTCCCAAACAACAAAGACAACTATGGCTTCTCAAAAAAAATTGCGGAAATCTGCCTGTACACTGGGTGCCGAAGACTCTTTGAAATTAGCTTGGGAACATCACCAAGCGGGCCGTTTGTTAGAAGCTGAGAATTTGTATCGGCAAATAATAGAAGTGCAGCCGGAATCAGCAAACGTGCTGTGTTTGTTGGGAATAGCGGCGAGACAGCAGGGAAAAATTGCAGAGGCGATCGACTTTTACGAACGGGCGATCGCCCAAAACCCCGATTTTGTAGAAGCACATTTAAATAAAGCTAATGTTTTGCTGGATGTAGGGGAATATCAAAGGGCGATCGCCAGTTACGAACAAGTCATCAAAATCCAGCCAAATTCCGCACTCGCTTACAATAATTTGGGCTGGTCAAAACAGCAATTAGGCGAAATAGATGCGGCTATTTTATATTACCAAACAGCTCTGCGAATTGACCCCACTTTGCACGAAACAGCGCACAATTTAGGACATATATTTAAACAGAAGAATTACTTAAATGAGGCAATTGCCTGTTACCAGCACGCTTTAAAAATCAATCCAAATTTGACATATTCCCTGATGGGTTTGGGAACAGTTTGGCAGCAGCAAGGTAAATTAGCAGAAGCTCTCAACTGCTACCAGCAAGCGGTAAAACTAGACCCCAACAATCCCGAAGCTCACAACAATGTAGGAGCATTTTTTCACGAACAAGGCAATGCAAAAGCAGCAATATCCCACTACCGACAAGCCCTAAATTTAAAGCCAGATTTCGTGGAGGCTATTAATAATCTCGGACACGCTTTGGTCGATTTAGGAGAATTTCAAGAAGCTTTTTCTTGTCACAGTCGAGCCTTGGAATTGCAGCCAGAAAACGCGATCGCCCACCTGGAATTCGCCTTAACTTTGCTATTGTTCGGAGATTTTCAGCGCGGTTTTGCTGAATATGAGTGGCGGTGGCGCACTCCGCAACTACAACCGAGGCAATTTAAACAGCCGGTTTGGGATGGTTCGGATTTGCAGGGAAAAACTATTTTACTGCACGTCGAGCAAGGCTTTGGCGATTCGATTCAGTTTATTCGCTACGCGCCGATTCTTCGGAGCCGAGGGGCTAAAGTTATGGTGGCTTGCTATCCAGAACTGATGCGGTTGTTTGCGACAGTTGCCGGCATTGAATATTTATCAGTTAGTTTTGAGGGTTTGCCAGAATTTGACGTTCACGTGCCGCTGATGAGTTTGCCGCGAATTGTGGGGACAACTCTGGAAACAATACCAGCAAATGTTCCTTATTTATATCCGCCTGCTGAGTGCAAATTTGCGCTTTCTTCTGATGCCAAGTTGAAGGTAGGGATTGTTTGGGCGGGAAGTCCGAAGCGCCGGAAAGACAATCAGCGTTCTTGCAGCTTGAGCGATTTTATTCGATTTTTGGATGTTCCGGGAATTGCTTTTTATAGTTTACAAAAAAACTTGTCCGAGAGCGATCGCACTTTGTTACACCAACACTTAGTGCCGGATTTAACTCCGCATTTGAACGACTTTGCTGATACCGCTTCGGCTATATCTCAACTGGATTTAGTCATTAGTGTCGATACGGCTGTGGCGCACTTAGCTGGTGCTTTAGGAAAACCGGTTTGGGTGCTGCTTTCTTTTGCTCCTGACTGGCGTTGGCTGCTGGATCGTGAAGACAATCCTTGGTATCCAACTGCGAGGCTTTTTCGCCAAAGTCAGCCGGAAAGTTGGCAAGAATTGTTTGAGGAAGTACAGGCGGCTTTGAGTTTATTTGCGATCGCCAATACTGCTAGTAATTCCGAGGATTCTGCCAAAGATTCGCTTGACTTCGTTTCACTCGCAATGACTGCTAATGATAAGCCTGACCTCGATTCGGTGGCTCTCAAAATGACAGATGCAAGCGTAGTTCAAGAGAGTCAACAAATATTTCTAATTGCGAGTGAAGGGTTAGCAGAAGCCTCCGCAGTTAAGCAATCGCAGGGAATTGAGACATCGGTTGCGATCGGAACGGCTGGCGATAACCCGGTTGTTTTAGAGGATTTATTGCGGCAAGCAGAACATTTAATGGAAACAGGAGATCGGGAAGAGGCGATCGCCCTTTACGAACAGATTATATCGCTTGCGCCAAATTGCGTTCAAGCGCGGATTAATTTTGGTTTTCTCAAGCAAGAAAAGGGCGAATTAGAAGCCGCTATCCCGCACTACCGAGAAGCTTTAGCCATCGCTCCAAATATTCCTCAAACAGCTTACAACTTGGCAAAGATTTTTGAGGAACAAGGTCAAGTGTCCGAGGCGATCGCACATTACGAGCAAGCTCTTGTAGCTCAACCGGATTTCGTACCTGCACTGATTAATTTAGCCGTGGCGCTGCAAGAAAAAGGCGAACTTTTCAGGGCGATCGATCTGTACCGGCGAGCGCTGGAAATTAATCCGCATAGCTGGGAAGCTTACAACAATCTGGCAACAGTTTTGCAAGAACAGGGCAATTTAGAAGATGCGCTGGAGTATTATCACAAAGCTCTAGAATTGCTGCCGGATTTTGTGGAAGCTATCAACAATTTAGGCAGGACATTTCTGGAAAAAGGTGCGGTAGAAGATGCGATATCCTGCTACAGACGAGCGATTCATTTAAATCCAAATCATGCTAGCGCTCACCTGAATTTATCCTTGGCTTTGCTGTTGGTGGGAGATTTGGAAAATGGTCTCGCTGAATACGAGTGGCGCTGGCAAATTAAAGAATTTCACACTGGTCATTCCTGTTTTTTGACGGGGCCGGATAATAGTGTTTCGGCAAGAGAATACCGGCCTCTATGGGACGGTTCTGATTTGCTGGGAAAGACTATTTTGCTGCACGCCGAACAAGGTTTAGGTGATTCGCTTCAGTTTATTCGCTACGCTGCGATCGTCAAAAATAAAGGCGGTAGGGTTATTGTGGGCTGTTACCCGCAATTGCACCGTTTATTTGCAACGGTTGAGGGCATTGATTTGCTAATAGTTAAAGGGGAGCCACTGCCGGAATTTGACGTGCAAGCGCCGATGTTGAGTTTGCCCTATATTCTTGGTACCAATCTGGAAACAATCCCGGCAAATACTGCTTATTTATCTCCGCCAGCGGGTGCTGAATTTGGACTTTTGCCCGATCGCAATTTGAAAGTTGGGATTGTCTGGGCGGGCAATCCAAAACACCGCAAAAACAAGCAGCGTTCTTGCAGTTTAAGCCAGTTTATGCCGCTTTTGGACGTTTCGGGGGTAAGTTTTTACAGCTTGCAGAAAGAGGTTTCTGAGGCCGATCGCGCGCTGTTGAATCAAACGTCGATCGTAGATTTGAGCCCGCATTTTGGCGATTTGGCCGATACTGCTGCTGCGATCGCCAAACTGGATTTAGTCATTAGCGTCGATACCGCTGTCGCCCATTTGGCGGGGGCTTTGGGCAAACCAGTGTGGATTTTGCTGGCGTTTTCGCCGGATTGGCGGTGGCTGTTGCAGCGCGAAGATAGTCCTTGGTATCCGACGGCGCGGCTGTTTCGCCAGCATCAGCGGGGCGACTGGGAGGACGTTTTCGATCGGGTGGCGGAAGCTCTAGGCGCGGTTGCTGCTGCATTTGTCCCGTCGGATGGGGCGGATGCAGAGTTTCGGTTGGGCGTGGATTTGCAGCAGCAAGCCGATTTGGGCGGTGCGATCGCTTGTTATGAGCGAGCGATCGCGATCGATCCTAATTACGCAGCCGCGCACAGCAATTTAGGCGTTGTTAAACAGCATACCGGCAGGGTAACAGAGGCGATCGCGCACTACCGACAAGCCCTCTTCATCGACGGTAATTTGGCGGAAACTGCGAGCAATTTGGGCAGCGCCCTCGCGGAAGCGGGGGAGACTGAAGATGCGATCGCACAATACGAGCGGGCGCTTTCTTTGAACCCGAATTGCGCGGAAGCGCTGATTAATTTGGGCCTGTTGCGGGAAGAGCAAGGGGATGTGGCGGAGGCTATAAGCTGCTACGAGCAAGCGATTCAAGTCAATCCTAATTGCGCGGCGGCTTATTTGAATTTGGGAATTGCTTTGGAGGCACAAGGGGAGGATGCGATCGCGAATTACGAACGGGCGATCGCAAATTACGAACGGGCGCTCGCGCTCGCTCCCAATGATGTGGAGGCTTTGCAGCATTTAGCATACGCCTCGATCCGACAGGGCAAAATTTCCGATGCGATCGCATACTACGATCGAGCTCTGGCGCTGCAACCGGATTGGGCAGAAACTGATCTCGCTTATCTGAGTTCACTGTCTAGCCCCGATAAGTTGGATGAGGATTTAGCTGTTTGCCAGCAAGCGATTCAGGCATCGCCAGCCAGTGCACAGGCTCACGGCAATCTGGGAATTGTCCTGCACAAACAGGGCAAAATTGAAGATGCGATCGCCTGCTATCAGCAAGCTTTGAGGCTGAAACCCGACTTTCCACAAGCTTTGAACAATCTCGGCAAAGCTTTTGAGGAAGCGGGAAATATGGCAGAGGCGATCGATTGTTACCGTCGGGCGATCGTACTCAAACCCGGTTATATCAATCCCCTCACCAGTTTGGGAAGTGCTTTGCACGATCGCGGACAATTTGCGGATGCTCTCACCTACTACAGCCAAGCAGTTAAATTTAATGTCGCTAGCCCCGAATCTCACCTAAATTTAGGTTTAGCTTTGCTGCTGGCAGGAGATTTTCAGCGCGGTTTTTGCGAGTACGAATGGCGACTCCTAGTTAAAGAAAAACAGTTCCGGCGCCACAACTTTATTCAGCCGGTTTGGGATGGTAAAGATTTGGAGGGAAAAACTATTTTGCTTTGCCCGGAACAGGGTTTAGGCGATGCAATTCAGTTTATCCGCTATGCAGATTTAGTCAAACAAAAAGGCGGTAGGGTAATTGTTTGGTGTTTGCCGCACTTGCAGCGCTTGTTTGCAGAAGTTTCGGGAATCGATGCGTTAATAGTTAATCCAGAGGATGCGCCGGATTTTCAAGTGCGCGCGCAGCTCATGAGTTTGCCTCATCTTCTGGGAACAACTTTAGAAACTATACCCGCCAAAGTTCCTTATTTAGCTCCGCCGCCCGGTTGGGAATTTACTCTCAATCCAACTACTAATTTGAAAGTGGGAATTGTATGGTCAGGAAATCCTAAAAATTCCCAAAATAAGGTGCGATCGTTACCGCTAAATTTCTTGACCAAACTGTTAGATATTCCCGGAGTAGATTTTTACAGCTTGCAAAAGGAAATAACAGCAGACGATCGCGCTTTGTTAGAGCAAATAGCCGTAACAGATTTAAGCTCTTATTTGCACGACTTGGCGGATACTGCGGCGGCAATCTCGGCTCTGGATTTAGTGATTTCTGTAGATACTTGTGTGGCGCACTTGGCTGGTGCTTTGGGCAAACCCGTGTGGATTTTGCTGTGTTTTGTGCCGGATTGGCGGTGGATGTTGCAACGCGAAGATAGTCCTTGGTATCCCACGGCGCGGCTGTTTCGCCAGTCTACAGCGGGAGATTGGGAAGGAGTTTTAGAACAAGCTGCTTTGGCGCTGAGAGAAAGAATTGTCCAGCATAAACCAGCTATACCGCCCAGAGAAAGTCTAACCAATATTGAATTATATCAAAGACAGTTTAATCAGGGAAATATTCTCAAGGCGCAAGGAAGATTTGCCGAGGCGATCGCTTATTTTAAAAATGCTTTATTTTTGCAGCCCAATTCGATAGAGACCGCCACTAATTTGGCAGTGACGCTGCACCAAATAGGCAATTTAGCCGAAGCTGCCGCCTATTATCAGCGCGCGAGCGAGATTGATCCCAACTGCGCTCAATCCCACAATAACTTGGGTATTTTGCTGCAAGAGCAAGGCAATATAATGGCTGCTATATCTTGCTTTCAAAAGGCGATCGCCCTGAATCCGGTTTACGTCAAAGCTCTCAACAATCTCGGCGCGATACTCCAGCAGCAGGGCGAGTTGCCAAGTGCGATCGCGTGTTTTCATCAAGCACTTTCTGTCAATTCCAATTACGTGCCAGCTCTAGTAAATTTGGGTGCGGCGATGCAAACACAATCTCAGCTAGACGAGGCTCAACGGCTTTACGAGCGGGCAATTGAAGCAGAACCTAACAATCCTGCAGGACACTATCACCTGGGAACGTTACGCTTGGGGGCGGGAAAAATAGAACAGGCAATTTCTAGCTTGGAACGAGCCATATCTTTGAACCATAATTATCTAGAAGCTCTTACTAATTTAGGCAGTGCTGTTGAACAATTAGGAGACGTAAATCGAGCAATTTGGTGTTACAGTAAAGCTCTCGAACTTGATGCAAATTGTGTTAAAAGTCACTTCAATTTAAGCTTAGTTTTGCTGTTAACTGGGGACTTGCCGCGCGGTTTAGCAGAATACGAGTGGCGCTGGCAAACAGAACAAGCGAAAAAATTGCCACGGTTGAATTTTGACCAACCAGTTTGGGACGGTTCAGATTTGAACGGACAAACTATTTTGCTCCGATCCGAACAAGGTTTGGGCGATGCGATTCAATTTGTGCGATACGCAGCCATTGTGCAGCGAAAAGGCGGCAGAGTAATCCTTTCTTGCTATCAAGAACTGAAGCGTTTATTTAAGCAGATTCCTGGCATCGAACAAGTGGCGGTTCGGATGGATGAATTGCCCGATTTCCAAGTGCAAGCACCGCTGATGAGTTTGCCTCATATTCTGGGAACAAATTTAGAAAATATACCGGCAAATGTTCCTTATTTAGCTGCGCCGCCGAATTGGCAATTTTCTCTAAATTCCGATCGCAATTTCAAAGTTGGGATTGCGTGGGCGGGAAGTGCGGAACATTTGAAAGATTTTCAGCGATCGAGCGATTTAAGCTATTTCCTGCAATTGTTAGATATTGCAGGTGTAAGTTTTTACAGTCTTCAGAAAGACTTATCGCCTGAAAATCGTAGTTTGTTAACTCAAATTCCCGTGATAGATTTGAGCGACAATTTGAACGATTTTGCCGATACTGCGGCGGTGATATCGCAACTAGATTTAGTAATTTGCGTGGATACTGCGATCGCGCACTTAGCCGGTGCTTTGGGTAAACCCGTATGGATTTTGCTGTGTTTTATGCCGGATTGGCGGTGGATGTTGGAACGCGAAGATAGCCCTTGGTATCCGACAGCGCGGCTGTTTCGGCAGCAAACACCGGGCGATTGGGAGGAAGTATTCGATCGCGTAAAAACAGCCTTGCTAGAGAGCATAAAAACAGCCTTGCTAGAGAGGGCGGGCACGGGGGCACCGCCCCTACAATCTACTCGTTTCCAGGCTGTGCCTGGTAACGGAGATACCGAAGCTTCGCCTCGATTTGCCTTATCGCCGCCACAGGTACAATTTTACATAGCAAATGCCTTAGAAAAACAAGGTAAAAAAGCAGAGGCAGCCGCTCGTTATGAACAAGTAATTGCCGCCTCACCCAGCCACGCAGAAGCCCACAGTTGTTTAGGTTATCTCAAACAGGAAAACGGGCAAATAATCGAGGCAATTTCGCATTACAAACAAGCGCTAGAAACCAATCCCAATCTGAGCGAAACAAACTTATATTTGGGTTCCGCCCTCGAAGAACAAGGAAAAGTCGCAGAGGCGATCGACTTCTACAATAAAGCAATTCAACTACGTCCCAACTCGCCAAATTGGCGCTTGAGACTAGCCTTAGCTTTGCTCTTAACTGGAAATTTTGAGCGTGGTTTTGCGGAGTACGAATCGCGCTGGCAAACTCAACAATTGGATCCGCGCTCTTTTGAGAAACCACTTTGGGACGGCTCTGATTTGCAGGGAAAAACAATTTTATTGCACCCTGAACAAGGTTTTGGTGATACGATACAATTTATCCGCTACGCGGCTTTAGTTAAGCAAAAAGGCGGCAAAGTTATTGTGGCTTGTCATGTCTTGCTGAAGCGTTTATTTGAAGGAGTTGCAGGAGTCGATCGAGTAGGAGTCAAGCCGAGCGATTTGATTGATTTTCAAGTGCAAGCCCCGCTGCTAAGTTTGCCCCGAATTCTGGGAACGACTTTGGAAAATATACCGGCGAATATTCCTTATTTAGCTCCGCCACAGGATTTTAAATTTTCCCTAGAGCCGAACAATAAACTAAAAGTAGGTATTGTGTGGGCGGGCGGCCCGCTGCACCGCAACAATCATCAGCGATCGTGTAAATTGAGCGATTTTCTGAAATTTGTAGATGTTCCGGGAGTGAGTTTTTACAGTCTTCAGAAAGATTTGTCAGCGGGCGATATTACTTTATTAAATCAACACCAAATTGAAGATTTGAGCGAACATTGCGTCGATTTTGCCGACACAGCAGCAATTATTTCGCAACTCGATTTAGTAATTTGTGTAGATACTTCTGTCGCGCATTTGGCTGGTGCTTTGGGCAAACCAGTCTGGATTTTGCTGTCTTTTGTGCCCGATTGGCGCTGGATGCTGGAACGCGAAGATAGCCCTTGGTATCCCACTGTGCGTCTGTTTAGGCAACAAAAAGCCGGTGATTGGGATGGAGTGTGCGATCGTATAAAAGCAGCCTTGCTAGAGAGGGCGGGCACGGGGGCACCGCCCCTACAATCTACTCGTTACCAAGCTCTGCCTGGTAACGCATATTCAGAGGCTCCGCCTCGGCTTCAACCCCCAGAAACTCCCCCACAAATTACCGGAATGGGCGTCAGTTGGCCGATCAGCATCACCAGCGGTTGGGGAATTTACGCCCTGAATTTAACACTACAACTGCTGCAAAATTCAGCCTGGGAAGTTGCACTTTTAACACCGCCATCAATCACCTCAGAATCGATGAATCCGCTGCATAAATCGCTGTTGTTACCTGTCATTGAAAAGCACAAAACTTTTCAGGAATTAGTAGCAACCAATTCCGACAAACAAATCAGTTGTAATTTTCCCGTACTTTACGCTTTGGGGAATAATTTAGCATCCTCTGGAGTTGACAATCAAATTACCAGCGCTTGTCAAATAGGAGTCATATTTTTTGAAGACACGCGAATCACAGCAGAAGCACTAGAAACAGCCAAAAAATATAGCGTGATTGTCGCCGGTTCCAACTGGAATGCCGATGTTTTGAGAAGCTGCGGCTTGACTAATGTGGCGATGGTACATCAAGGAATTGACCCAACAATTTTCCATCCTGCACCCAAATCTAATCTATTTGGCGATCGCTTCGTCATCTTCTCCGGCGGCAAACTGGAATATCGCAAAGGTCAAGATATTGTAATTGCCGCTTTCAAACGATTTCGCGCCAAACATCCAGAGGCTTTGTTACTAACAACATGGCACAACTTCTGGCCTCAGTATATGCTAGGAATCGAACAAACTGGAAACGTTGCGGGACTTCCCAATATCAACCGGGACGGAAGTTTAGGAATTTCTCAATGGTTAGTGGCTAACGGTTTGCCAGTTGACTCTTTTATCGACATAGGCTTAATTCCCAATCACCTCACCGGACAAATTTTGCGAGAAGCCGACTGCGCTGTTTTTACCAATCGCTGTGAAGGTGGCACTAATTTAGTCGCGATGGAAAGTATGGCCTGCGGAATTCCGACTATTTTATCAGCAAATACTGGTCATTTAGACTTGATTTACAGCAACATTTGCTATCCTTTATGGAGTCAAGGACGAGTTAAACTAACTGCTCCTTTTTCCGGTGTAGAAGGTTGGGGAGAGTCTGAGGTTGCAGAAGTTGTCGAGGCTTTGGAACAAGTTTATACTAATCGGGAACAAGCTAAAAGTCGCGGTTTAGCTGCGGCAAATTTTATGCTGGATTGGACTTGGGAAAAACAGGTTAAGCGTTTTTTGGATGTGATTGCCGATATGTAGATAACACTAAAGTCCTGACTACAAACTTTCGGCAAATTTTTCGTAGTAAAGACTTTAGTCCTTATAAAAAAGATTAATTTGCGATTGATTCCAATAGTTTGTTAGCACTTTTTACACTTTCAATATCGTATAGTTCTGGATTGTAAGAAACAATTTGTGCGACCAATTTGTGATGATATTGTTGAGCAGTTGCATTCCTAGAACCATGAACGCTACGATAATTAAGAACTATTTCTCTCGTTCCCAAAAAAGGAATGCTATGTTTGTGACAATTAACCCAAAATTCCCAATCCTCATAACCTTCTTTCATCTCTGCTTTGTAACCGTTGACCAAATCCCAAACTGATTTGTGATACAATGAAGACGTGCAAATCATATTAGATTGTTTGATATTTTTTGGTGAATATAAATCATAACTGGGTATTGTGTGATTTTCATTGCCACCAAAAAGTTGATAAGAACCAAATGCTATGCAAGGTAATTGGGATTTTAGACATATTTCTAAAAGACAAAGCAAGGCATTTGGAGCTAAAATATCATCGGCATCTAAGGGCATTATGTATTGACCTTTTGCTGCCGATATGCCAGTATTTCTAGCCATTGATATCCCTTGATTTGCTTGTTCTATTAGCCTAATTTGATGCTGGGGATTTGCTGCAATCGCATTTTTTGCTACTGTACTGGTAGTATCTAAGCTGCCGTCATTGACAATAATAATTTCCCAATTTTTGTAAGTTTGGTTAATCACGCTAGTTACTGCTTCCAGCAAAAAATGAGATTGATTGTAGCAGGGAATAATCACAGATACCAAAGGTCGATCTGCCAATTGTGGCGAGGCTGAAACTTGTTTGACACTTTCTGAGTGTAAATTATGTGCCGAATTGCTAGCAGTTTGCAAGCTGTAAAAATAAATCTTGGGATGGACGATGGCTAATTGATTCTGATCGGTATTTTGATATTCATTTACTAACCTCGGATATCCCGACAAGTATTCTTGTTTAACAAAAATCAAGATATTCTGAGCGTACCAAGGCTCTACTTTGTCATTGTTCCATATTTTTTTTCTCAAGCAGTCAATAACTGCATAGCCGTTTTTCTGAAAGTAATAAACCCAATATTGTGGCCACTGTTCGTTAACGTGTTCGACGCCTCCTTGAAATGGTATCGCAGCAGAAAACAGAATCACCGGTGCTAGTTGAGTGAGAGAATTAACAAAGGTTTCGGCACAGGTAGCCGGCAAATGTTCGGCAACTTCCAGAGAAATTGCTAAGTCAAACTTTCTGTTTATTTGCAGCGGTTGCTTTAAATCGGCGGATTGGAACTGATTTAAAGGAATTTGTAAAATAGTGCGATCGACATAATCGCCATCTATTCCCAAACAATCCGCAATTCCCAACTTGTGGAACGCAGCTAACCAACTTCCCGTACCGCATCCCACATCCACCACACTTTTAGGTAAAATTGGTTGCAGCAAGTCTAACAGCAGGGGAATAATTTCTCTAGCAGAACTGCGAGTTCCTTCTCCGATTAATTGGTAAAAATCTCTTGTATAAGATGACTGTTGGTTTTGATTTGTTTGGCTTAATTTTTGAGAATTAATTGCCTCTAAACTGCTAATATTGTAACCGTGCAAATGTGCTGGCAACTGCCAGTAAATATTGGGATCGGGTTGATGTTTTACTGGCTCGACATTGCCCCGCCAAGCAGCCCCCATAATTTGCATTGTTTGATAAATTACCGTTTGCCATCCCCTTTGTTTCAAATAATCTAAACCTTGAGCCACATCGGGAGCGGTTAAATCGTGAAATAAAATTATTGCATCTTCCTCGGCCAATTTTTCACAAACAATTGCGTCATTTAACGGCCCCGGTTCTCCGTGTTCTCCGTCAATAAAAATTAACGACCATTTGCGGTTGAATTGAGCGGAAAATTCTTCTACTCTTTGAGGGCTATAGCCGGGTATTAGCTCGACTGATGTTTGAACACCCGACGCATTTAGAGCACCTTGAATTGAGTCGATTACGCTTTGTCTAATGTCCTCTCTTTCTAACAGCGGATCTACTACATCTAACTCAACTCCTGCGAGGGCTAAGTGACAGGCAGACCACCCTAGCCAGCAGCCTATTTCTAAGGCCTTTTTACCTTTAAATTGTAGGGCTGTATTGTAAAGAATATGTGCTTCGTCGCGATTCAAAAATCCGATGAATGGATAGCGCTTGTCTGCATACCAATTATGCGGAATTTCCCGGCGCAAGTAAGGCCAGTTACTTGCATTTGGATCGGCAATAATCATATTGGGGAAATAGGAGTCAGGTATAATTATTTGGAACCCTGGGGAAACATAATCGCCTGGTTGTAATAAATTATTTTTGCTTAGTTCAGGTTGTTGGTAAGTCATTTTTAGTTCTTGAAATATTGGTATTGCTGCCTGTTTTTTAGGTTGATAACGGACACTAATTTCCAGTATATCGCCGTCAGTTGCCATCAATTGTACTCGGTCAAACTGCTGGCGGCCAGCTAAATGCAAAATGCCGATCGCCTCCTGTGGCAAATACGGCTCCACAAAACAGCCTCGCTGCTTGTCCCAAACCGGAAAACCGTTGAATATCCAATTGCACCAAGCTGGGAGCATTTCAGTCATATTGAACAATTCGCCACCGTAAACAGCGAGGTTGAGGGCAAATTGATCTGTCATGACACAGCCGGACTTCTGCAATCCTTGATGGAGTTTTTCCGCCCATATTTCCCAGTGCAAAGCATCTTTTCGTAGGGCAAAAACTCCGGCATTTAATATCGGATAACTGTAGAATTTCTTAGCAATTTCTTCCCCAAAGTTAGCTTCATATTGTTGATAAACCCACGGCCAAAACTGAGGCAGTTGCCCGTACTGCTGCAAGCTCGCCCTGTGAACTTCGGGAACAATGGCAAGTCCCCGGCGCGATGCTCCTTCAACCAACAAATTAATTGCTCTCCAGTCTTGCACCCAAGCATCCGCATCTATCCAAAGGTATATATCAAAATAGGGAAAGTATTTTCGCAAACAAGGTCTAACTAATAATCCTTTTAAATGTTCGGCAGCTTCATTTCTGCCCGGAAAGTCAAAGTCCCAATCGGGCTTTTGAATGATATTAACTTGTGTTTTTAACCACTGCAACTGTTCGGGAGTGCAGCCGAGATCGAAAAAGCCGATCGCCACATTTTCACCCTCGGGTTTTTCCCGCACCGATAAAATAGTGCCTCGCACCAATTCAAAGTAATTTGCATCGGCGGCCGTAATGATGATAATCTGCATAAAATTAAATATAACTGAGATATTGCACGATTCTCAAGAAGCTTTTTATGGGCGGGTTCTTCGGGCCACGCCACAAGAAAATTCACTCTTTGTGGAACGGGCATCTTGCCCGTTCTTGAGAATGGTGAAATATTTGAGATATAACCAACTACTCTGAGATAAAGTATACCACGGAGGAGGACTTATGAAAAACCCAAAAGGGAAAGTTTATCTAGTCGGTGCGGGGCCCGGAGATTGTAACTTGATGACAGTGCGATCGCACAAACTGCTATCCCAAGCCGAAGTCTTAATCTACGACGCTCTAATCGACATCCCGCAACTCGAATTAATCCCAGCAACTTGTCGAAAAATCGAAGTCGGAAAACGCGGCGGCAAACCTTCCACCCAGCAGCAAGAAATTAACCGCTTGCTGGTAGAACATTGCAAGTTAGGCAAACAAGTCGTGCGTCTAAAAAGCGGCGATCCGTTTATTTTTGGTCGCTCCAGTTCCGAAATTCAAGCATTAAAAACAGCGGGCTGCGAGTTTGAAGTAATACCCGGAATATCCTCCGCCTTAGCCGCACCTTTACTAGCAGGAATTCCCCTCACAGATCCGGTAATGAGTCGCTGTTTTGCAGTGATGAGCGCCCATGAACCTGATGCTTTGGAATGGGAAGCATTAGTGCAGATAGAAACTTTGGTAATATTGATGGGAGGGCGAAATCTGAGCGAGATCGTCTGGCAATTGCAAAAGCACGGACGATCGCCCGAAACTCCGATCGCCATTATCCGAGATTGCGGCCGCCCCGAACAGCAAATTTGGCTGGGAAATCTCTCCAACATTGTACAGCAAACAGCCGGTCAATCTCTATCGCCTTGCGTGATCGTAATTGGGGAAGTAGTCCGATTGCGCGAATATTTAATCCAGCCAGAAAGCACAAATATGATCGATACACCAGTCACCATTAATAACAGCAAATTGCCGCTAGCAGGAAAAACCATTTTAGTCACGCGATCGGTTTCTCAGTCGGCTGAATTTAGCGATCGACTCCAGCAACAAGGAGCCCGCGTGATCGAAATGCCCGCCTTGGTAATTGCGCCCCCTTCGAGTTGGGAACCATTAGACAGTGCGATCGCACAATTGTCAAGCTTTCACTGGTTAATTCTCACTTCCCACAACGCTGTAGACTGCTTTTTTCAACGATTACAAGCAAAAGGCAAAGACGCCCGGAGTTTGTTTGGTATTAAAATCGCAGTTGTCGGGAAAAAAACCGCAGAAAGTTTGCGATCGCACTCTCTACAACCCGACTTTATTCCCCCCAACTTTGTCGCCGATTCCCTAGTCGATAACTTCCCCTGGCATGGCGGACACGGGGGCACCGCCCCTACAAACTGCAAAATCCTATTTCCGAGAGTAGAAAGCGGCGGCAGAGAAGTTTTAGTTAAAGAATTCACCGCCAAAGGAGCGCAAGTAATAGAAGTGCCAGCTTACCAATCTTGCTGTCCCGAAACTATCGATACGATCGCCCTATCCGCACTCCAAAATCAAGCCGTAAATATCATAACCTTTGCCAGTTCCAAAACTGTGCATAACTTTTGCAATCTCCTCAAAAAAAGCCCAGACTTATCCCTGTCTAAGGATTGGTTAGAAAGCGTTTGCATCGCATCCATCGGCCCTGAAACTTCCAAAAGCTGTCAGAAATTATTGGGTAAGTTAGATGTGGAAGCCACAGAATATACCTTAGACGGATTGACTGAGGCGATCGTCCAATGGGCACAAGCGAGGTTGTAAAATAGTTGTACTATCATTAGGAGGAAAGAAACATGACCGCAAAAGACCAACTTCTTCAAGAACTAGACCAAGTACCAGAACCCGTGCTGCTGAAAGTGCTTGAATTTGTCCGTTCCTTAAAGACTGAAGAAGAACAACAAAAACTAGAAGCCAAAGCATGGCAGGCATATCTAAATTCCGAACACGAAAGAAAGGAGGTTTACCGTCGCCTTGCCAACTCCTAATTTTGTCAGCAAAAGTATGGTTTTAAGTATCCACGCCAGACAGATAGAGAGGTTTGGCGGCACTCCCGGCGTTAGAGATGAAGGTTTGTTAGAGTCGGCTTTGGCTCAACCGCAAGCAACTTTTGGCGGTCAATTTTTGCATTCAACGATTAGCGAACAAGCTGCCGCCTATCTCTATCACATAGCGATGAATCATCCCTTTATTGACGGCAATAAACGATCGGCTTTTGCAGTGACAGATACCTTTTTGCGTTTGAATGGTGGCGCTTTGAATTTGACCGACGATGAAGTATATGATTTAGTCATGCGAGTCGCGCGGGGAACGATGACTAAGGAAGAACTAACCACCGAGTTTGAGTCATGTATTGTTGAGGTTTAATAAGTAAGTTTGGCAGTGCGCTACATTGAGATTAAGTAAGATGCGCCGATAAGCGCCCTACAGTGAAATAGCGAATCGCGGAACAAAAAAGCGAGTAAAGTTATCACTAAAGAACAAAGCCGAGATCCCTTGCGTCAAGCCAGTAATAAAACTAAACAGAAAATAGCACAAACCGCCGATCGCCCTTCCTCCACCAAATCCCGCTACCCAACTACAAATTAGCAATAGCCATGAATATAAATTTTTCTCGTTACGACACCTTAACCACCCTGCTAGCAGGAACTACCGCAGCCTTAACCATAGTCATCAGCCAAAGTGCGATCGCCAAAACCCCCCAAGAAGTCGCCAGCATTGCCGGGCCGCTGACAGTACAAATTAACAGTGCTCTCGGAGACGGTTCTGGGGTAATTATTGCCAAAACAGGCAAAACTTACACAGTTTTAACAGTCAACCACGTCGTAGAAAAAGCAGACGTGAAATACACCGTTCGCACGTCTAAAGGAAAAAACTATCAAGCAACTGCAGTCACCCGTTTGCAAACCACTGAAACTGACCCGGATTTAGCCGTAGTCAAATTTGAAAGCCCCGAAGAATATCCAGTCGCGACGATCGCCGATTCCGATCAAGCCGTCATCGGCACTCAAATCTTCGTTTACGGCTATCCCGCTACAGGCGGACTTTTCGGCGCCGAACGAGAACCCGAACTCTCTCCCGGACTCGTTACCAGCCGCCCCAGCAACCGCCCGGAAGGTTACACTTTGCGGTATCAGGCCGTAACTTGGAGTGGCATGAGTGGCGGCCCAGTTTTTGACTCCGAAGGCCGAGTCATCGGTTTACACGGACAAGGGGAATTCGGTTTTGCCCAAACCAGTTCCGGCGAAGTCGCCCCGATTAAAACCGGATTTAATGCAGCAGTTCCGATCAATACATTTATCGCGAAGCTAGTGGCGGCGGGAATAAACAAATCCGAGTTGAAAGTAGACAATACTCCCGCAACGATCGGCCCGGTATCCACCGCCAATCCCCAAGACGCCCAAGCCTATTATTTTCGAGGACTTTCGCTGTTAGATCAAGGAGATGCTTGGGAGGCGATCGCGGATTTCAACAGAGCACTCGCTTTCAAGCCCAAATATACCCCTGAATTGTATTTTAATATCGGTAATGCCCGCACTTTCATCACCGCCGGCTTAGCCCAACTCGAACCCACACGCGGTTCCAATGCTATTCAAGCATACACCCTGGCGATCGAAGCCAATCCCGGTTTTGCCGACGCTTACTACAACCGAGCTTTAGCTTACCTGGACAACAAAGACCAACCGAAAGCAATTGCCGACTTCCAAAAAGCAGCAGAACTTTACAAGCAAGGCGGCAGAACCAGCGCCTATCAAGACGCGCTCAACAGAATCAAGCAATTGCAGTAGAATGAGAAGTTAATAATTAAGAATTAAAAATGACTAATCCCATTTTTAATTCTTAATGTAGTTCATAAAAACAGCAGGTAAATAACCATGACTGCTATCACCTTAAATCTCAATTCCCTCATAAAACTAACTTCAGAACAGTTTTATCAACTGTGCGAAGAAAACCCTGAGTTGAAACTCGAACGCAACGCCAACGGAGAATTAATTCTCATGCCGCCAACCGGAGGAGAAACAGGAAAAAGCAACTCAAAACTTAACTTACAGGTAGGAATTTGGAACGATCGAACTGAACTCGGAGAAGTGTTTGATTCCTCCACAGGATTTACTCTGCCCAATGGCGCCGATCGATCTCCCGATGCTTCTTGGGTAGAAAAATCTCGCTGGTCAGCTTTGACGCCCGAACAAAGAGAAAAATTCATCCCGCTTTGTCCCGATTTTGTCATTGAATTAGTCTCGCCCAGCGACAGTTTGAAAAAAAGTCAGGAAAAAATGCAAGAATATATGGAAAATGGCTGCCGTTTGGGTTGGCTAATTAACCGCAAAAAACGGGAAGTTGAAATTTATCGCCCCGGTCAAGATGTGGAAGTTTTACAATCTCCTCTCACCCTTTCTGGGGAAAATGTTTTGCCGGGATTTGTTCTCAATTTGCAAAAAATTTGGAATTAGCAGAATTTAATTTTGACTTATATCATCTTCGGTAAAATAACCTTTACCATTTCTTAGGGAGGAATGCCAGTCCGAGCGAGTTGGATTAGGACTCTCAGTCCTCATTACAAACTAATTTTGTTATAATATTTCGAGGGAACATAATATTAGCTGGAAATTGATAAAAATGTAATTACTCATAAAATTAACTGGCTCGAATTATGGTTCAAAAAATTCAAGCTAAAAATGTCACATTAGAAGAATTAAAAACAGTTCTTGACCTTCAACTTGTCACAGACGACCAATTTTTCAGAGAATGGCAAGATGAGTTACCAGAAATTACCGACTTTCAAAAACGACAACTAGATCAGATTAAAGCGGGTTACTTCAACTTGTTGGAATACCCGCCGATGCTGGAAAAAACCATTAGTTTGTCGATCGTCTCTCCGCTGTTATTTGCAGGCGAGTTTTATCTGCATCCTTTCTACATTAAACCAGAAAAATCCGTCGAAATTTCCGAAGAAGATGAAGGCGTTATTATCAAAGGTAGCCTCGATACTTTAGTTTTCAAAGAGCAGTTGTGGCTGATGGTAATAGAATCGAAGCGAGTTTCGTTTTCGATCGAAGCGGGATTGGCGCAAATTTTAGCTTATATGCTGGCAAATCCCAACCCGGACAAACCTAGTTACGGCATGATTGCTACAGGCGGCAGTTTCATCTTTGTTAAATTAGTTAACGGAGAATCACCTCGATATAGCACATCTAAGGGGTATCTCACCCGGAACCCCGGCAACGAACTTTATGACGTGCTCCGCATCCTCAAACGGCTGACTCAATTAGTGATTAGTCAGTAGTTATTGGCAATTGGGAATTGGCCCGCGCAGGGAATTAGGCATTAATCTTCCTTCTTCCCTCTTCCTTCTTCCTTCTTCCTTCTTCCTTCTGTCTTCAGAATTACCACGGCGAACCGATCATGGTAAAAGCGGCCCAATAATAAGGATGCGACAAATTTCGATCGCCCCTGGCGGCCAACTCCGACGGCAAAGGCAGAGCTTGATTGTTGCCCGATCGTACCAAATAACCATCTTGCAACCGCACTTCACCCCGCAACATCGCCAACTGCGCTTGCCGCAAAGCCTCCGCCTTAATCGGCGCTGTACGCAACTGCTGGTAAAACTCAGTCATCAGCCCCAAAGTACCGACATCGCTGACATACCACAAACTCGCCAAAGCCGATTTTACCCCAGCGTGCACCGCCAACCCCGCAAACCCCAACTCAGCTTGTTCGTCTCCCACCGCCGTAGTACACGCACTCAAAACCAATAACTCCACCTGCGGGTTAGATAACTTCAACTGATCCAACTGATTCAACCGCAACTTAGTATCCCAAAACTGAATGTAAGAATTTTGGGCCCCCCCAGGTTGAAAATCGCCGTGAGTAGCTAAATGAATAATTTTGTATTGCGATTGATTGCGCTTCTGCTTCAAATTTGCCAAAGTAAAAGCTTCATTAAGAAAAGACGAACCCGGCCAAATCTTGCCCACAATGGTCGATATTTCCAGCGGCACCGCAGGCAAAGGATTTTGATCGTATTTGGCAGGAAAATTCGACGCACCCATCGCTAACACTTCAGAACCCTTAACATCGGCATAGCGAGTATCAGTTAAACTCAAACTCGGAATCAGCCCCAAACTGTACTTTTCTACCAAAAACTGCTTGCCGTCGTAAAGAGCAGCCAAAGGCAAAGTTCGCAAACCGACATCCATCGAAAACACCAAAGTGTCAATCTTGTTAGCCTCCAATTCCGGTTGCAGCGGTGCAATTAACCACTGGTAAAGTTCCTCGGCAGGTTGCTTGTAATCAACAGCATTCAATCTCCTGGGACTTCTGATAGCATTAGTAAATTCTTTAGCAACTTTGAGCACTGTCTCGCGGCTTGCCGGCACACTTTTAAAAACATTTTTGCCGTCTGGCAACAACAACACAAGTTCTAAATGTTTGTCTTTTGCCCATACGTAAAGGATGGCGGGTTTAACCCCAGTCAATTGATTGACACTGCTGAGAGTATCTCGAATACTTTGCTGTGTGACTGACTTTTCAGTCACAGTGCCCCCAAAGTAACGTTCAAATTCCCGCCCCTGAGTTCTATCCCTTTGCTGCACTGCGTCGATCGGATTTATTTGCGCGATCGAGTTCGATCGAGAAATCTCAGGAACCCTCACATTCCCGATACCTTCTGACGTTACCGCACTCCCCGGCTTCTGTGGAGTTTTTGCCACGCTGGCGTTTTCTGTCACCGCAGGCGCGGGCAAATTGTCTTTTAACACCGACGGCGATCGCACTACCGGGCCGGCAGCAGTCTGGTTAGACTGCGCCTCAACAGACGCAACAGCAGGTTCTGGCGAGACATTTGCGTTACTGAGCTTTGGCGCAGACACTGGGGGGCCGAGACTCACCTGAGTCACAATTTGTTGAGAATTCTCTGTAGTTTGCAGTTCCACAGTGGTAGTTGGTGCCGGAGTCGGCACGATCGCCAGCGGCCCGATCGCAGTTGAGGAAGTGGCAGTATTCGACTTCGAGTTTCCAGTCCCAACAGTCGCCGCCGTGCAGGTTCCCGACGGGCAAGAGCTTTGCAGCAGCGTCTGTGAACCCGATTGAGCCAGCCCTTCTGTAGAAATGCTGACCTGGGCGGGTTCAGCAGCCGTTCCTGTTCCCGGTGGCCGAAATGCTCCCCCAGCCTCGATCGCCACATCGCCGCCGGTATTGCCACGAGCTTTGATCGAAACAACTTCAACATCTTTCTGGCCAGTAATTTGGCTCGAACCGGCACTTCCCGATTGCGAACTCGAGTTAATCACCCCTGTAACGATCCGGCCCGGCGCGGCAATCGAAATATCTCCCCCGCTTCTGGCACCAAAAGCATCGATATTGCCGGTTTCTACCGCACCGGCGCTGCGAATATTGATAGGGCCCGCCACCCCGGAAGTTGAGCGAGATGAAACCGTACCAGCAGTCAAATTGCCTTGGGTGCTAGTGATATTAATCCCCGCAATCGAGGTAACGTCTCCGACGGCTACAGTACCGCCCATCAGAGAGATCGTGGCGTTATCAGTACCGACGATCGCACCCGTTCCCACGATCGCGCCGGTACCCGACGGCGAGCGAATCGTCATCGGATCTTGAAATGTCACCGCCACTGGCGTTGAATTTGGCGTTGAATTTGGCGTTGGAGAACCAATCGAGATCGCACCGCTACCGTCAGCGCGCCCGATCGTCATCGAAGCAAACCCATTCCGAAAAGTGTTCAATTCAGCAGCAGTCAAGTTCAGAGCTTCTGTATCGCCAGAACCTTGAATTATAATATTTTGACTAGGATCAGCCGGTTGCAGCACCAGATTGCCGTTGCTGGCGATCGAATTTTTGTCACCCGTCAAGTCAATTTCGTTGCCAGTTAAAGTAATATTTCCCGGTGTTTTCGAGCCGCCAGCTTCGATCGCCCCGGCAGTGACTCCATTGCGCCCCGTCAGCGTCACCTTCCCCGCGCGATCGCCCCTCGTGTCGATCGCCCCAGCAGTCACCGTACCCTGTGCAGTAACACTCACATCTCCCGCCGCATTACCTATATCTTCGGGAGGATTGACAGAAGTGTTGATGGTGCGAGCAGTTCCAGTAAGTAGCTGACCGGTTGTGACATTGCCTGCGGTGCTGACGATGCGAATTTCCTGATTGTTGGTAGTGATATTTCCGGTTCTAATATTGCCGTCAGCTTTGAGAGTAATTGAGGCATTGTCGGCCCCTGTCAGGGAACTTGTAGTAGTGATTGTTCCCAAACCCGCCGGCGATTGAATAATTAGCGGATCGTAAAATGTGAAATCGTTAGCAATCAGAATTGAACCGATACCGTTGCTGCGCCCGATCGTAATTCCAGCAAACCCATTTTCCAAACTTCCGAGGTCGTTTGCCGTCAGATTCAAATAAATATTAGTACCGACATCTCCAGAACCGCCGATCGCAATATTTTGACCAGGACTCCAAGGTTGCAGTACCAAAAAGCCAGTACCGCTGACTGAATTTTTGTCACCTTTAAAATTAATTTCATTACCAGTCAAAGTAATGTTTCCCGAACCCCCTGCGATCGAGCTCACTCCCAGAACATTTCGAGCCGTCACAGTGACATTTCCCGTCGCTTCCGGGCCGCTGGCATCAAGTTTTTGCGCCGTTACATTCAGGCCTTCGAGCAAAATATTTCCGCTGCTGCCAGTGCTGGGATTGGATGAAGAAATCTTGTTGGCAACAGTCGAACCCGGACTAATCAAACTAATATTTCCGCCGTTACTTGACAAATTGCCCGCTGTAATTTGACTTCCCGAAATGGTTATAGCACCGCCAGCCGTGCTAATTGTATCGGCCGCATTCATCGAAAAAGCACCCGCACCATTGCCATCCGCATCTGCTCTAAATGTTACCGAACCAGTAGTTGCTTGAAAGCTCAACTGATTGTCCGCCAAATCAGCAATTGTAATATCATTGAGCGCTTCGAGAACCACATTTGCAGTCGCCGACATACTTTCCAAAGCTCTAGCCGAAATTGTCAGCGAAGGCTCAGAATTGTTTTCCTGTCCTGGTAGCGTTCCTGTTGCCAAAATATTATTGTTAGCAATTATTTCCGCATCGCCCGCAGCTTCTGGGGAATCTGTAATGAAAATATTTTCAGGATCTAACAGCAAAGTCCCCAAACCGTTTGTCCCAGAGGTATCAACAGTACCGTTAAAAATCAATCTTTGCTTACCCGAAACTTCCACAAACCCCCCAACACCTGCGGTTCCCGTTGCAGAAACGCCATTGGCGCTGATGCTGCCCAAAAATGCTGTTGTGTTGTCAGCCCAGACAACAACTCTGCCGCCGTTGCCTGATTCAGTTGCGTTGGCTGCGATCGAACTTTTGCCATCCACGTAAGTCATCCCGGCAGTCGGCACAGTTCCCTCGCCTCGGTAATCTCCCCCGATCCGCACCGTTCCGCCACCGTCCGGGCCCGAAGCCTCAATCTTCGCTCCCAATAGCCCTACCTTGTCACCCAACACGTTGACGCTTCCTCCGACGCCCCCCCTGGCAGACACGTCTGCAGCACCCCCTACCAGAGCATTTCCAGCCCCTGCAGGCACTGTTTGGCCGCCTGTGAGCACCACTTCACCTTGAGCGTTCGTAGTTATACCCGTAGCGTGAGCCACGCCGGGGCCAGAGAGCAGCCGAGGTAAACTCAGCCCAGAGAAGGGAACAGCTTCCGAACCCGACACTGCTGCTGCCGGAGAAACTTCTAAACTCAGCAAAAGTCCGTTTTGACTCAACCGCACCAGATTTTCGCCCGGAACAGCCGCCACAGTAATTTGACCGCCTGGGGCTGAAAGTTGTCCTGTACTGATGACCGTACCGCCCAGCAAAGTCAAATTTTGCCCGGTGCCGACAGCCAAGTTACCGGCATTGACAATACTCCCCGGCTGTGGGCCAAAAGCAAAAGCATTGGGCGTTCCGACGAGGGCCGCGAAGTCGTTCGCCCCAGTACCGTTGAACCAACCGTCGTCAAAACCGATACCGCTAGCGGTGGTAGCCAAAAAAGACCCGGACACGTCGAGTCGGGCATTTGTTCCGAAGATAATGCCTGCGGGATTCATCAGCAACAAATTAGAATTGCCGCCACTAACTTGAATTAGACCATTAATTAAGGAAGCATCGCCCCCGACAACACGGCCGAGGATATTTTTAACGCTTGGGTTGGAGATGAAATTGGCAGTTTCGCCCGAATTCAGATTGAACCGAGTAAAACTGTGGAACAAATTTGCTCCGTCTCTGGAGGTAGTGCCGCCCTGAATGTCGTAGCGAGGAGGCGACGCTGTACGTGGGGCGGTGACATTGGTTCCGGTGCCGTCTGGGGCTGGAGTAATAGATTGTGCCGCAGCAATTTGAGATTGGGGATAAATTGCCACGAGTACCCATCCGTTGCTGTTTTCTTTGAGGAAAACCAGGTTGGGGAAAAAATCTAATATCAAAAATCCAGCAATGGGAATTGCTGCCAAAATCGACCGCACAGCACGTTGAGCATTCATAAGTTTGCCTCGGTCTAGACCTTAATTCGAGTTTAAAATTGAGATTTTAGGTAAAAAAGAGTCGATCGCACCCAATGCTGACACTTCCTAACGCGAACTCTCGATCGCAAATCTTAAAATTTAAGTCTAAATTTGATTGTGTCACCAACATAGCAAAGACTGACAGTAAGTGTCGAAACACAGTTCCGTTTAAACGCCTGAAAATTATGAGCGATCGAATTGTCCGTCTGATCGGTTTAACTGGGGGCATCGCCACCGGTAAAACCGCTATATCTAATTATCTGGCCGATGCCTGTGGATTTCCGATTTTAGATGCCGATATTTTTGCCCGCGAAGCTGTGAACCCCGGTTCGCCAATACTTGACTCTATTGTAAAACGATACGGCGCGGGTATTTTGCTCCCGGACGGCAATTTAAATCGGCCAGAGTTGGGAAGTATTATTTTTTGTAACGCAGACGAGCGGCAGTGGTTGGAACAACAGATTCACCCTTACGTGCGCCGCCGATTAGTTGAGGAAACTCAAAGCTACATTGCTGCATCGAGTTTGGTATCCCAAGACACACAGGATTTAGGTACAAAGACTCAAGAAACCGGCTTGTTTCACCAAAAGCTAGAACGAAGTATTGTGGAAAAAAAATCCGGTTTCTGTGCCAAGGCTGACACGTTGACTTTGGTTTTGGTAGTGCCGCTGCTGTTTGAAGCTAACATGACTGACTTGTGTACCGAAATTTGGGTAGTGTACTGTTCACCCGAAGTGCAGTTAGAACGACTAATGCAGCGAGATGGCTTAAGTTACGATCGAGCTAATGCCCGCATTAACGCCCAGTTGCCGCTAGCTCAAAAGTGTCAACAAGCTGATGTTGTTTTGGACAACTCGTCAACCCTCGACTCGCTATTCCAGCAGGTAGATGTGCAAGTCAGTCGCTGTGAGATTTGAGATGTGAGATTGACTCCGCGATAGCGGTTTTAAAACCATGTTTTTTTAATCCCTGCGCGCCAGTTAGTCCATTTTAGAGGTGAGATTTGAGATTGAATCCACGATTTTGCGAAGGGGCTTTTTTCCCTCAACCGCTTTCGACTCCTCCTTGAGAATGGCGCGTCACCGCTCTTGTCACAAAGCCAGATCAGAAAAGATCCGAAAAAATCAAAGATGCACAATTTATTTAAAAATACAAGAGCAACCATTTATGAAGTTAATGTGAAAATTAGGCATTGCCTCCTTTAAGGAATCTCATTCACCAAGATATTTATATGTAATACCAATTCTCCCAACTCTTGCAACAATTATGAGTTTTTGGTTTGTTTACGCTCACGCTTCAGGTAAGGTTCGTCGCTTGGAGATTGTCGCTCTTTTTTAGGATTGGCAGGTGGCGACGCACCCGGAGCGCTACTGTTGCATGAGTTTTGAGAATTAGTATAACGTCCTGATGGCGCGCCTGGGTACTCTCTTGTTGTGTCTGTAATCCCCGGTTGCCACTTCAACTCAATAAATTATCAAGTTAATCATAAAAGTAGTAAAACTTTACAATTGGCGCTTTTTGTTTCTTTCTTGGAAGACTGTTTCCAGAGGATTCCAGAGGCGATACCATTTTAGATTTTAGATTTTAGATTTTAGATTGGGGAATGATTTATAACTACCAGGGCTGGGAACACGGGCATAGAAGAGTAGCATTTTTTTTGTGAACATGGTCTTGAATTCTGCTGGTTGCCCGCAACTAGCAGAGAACTAGAAATTACCAGCGAAAAAGCGAGCTAGATGAGGGATTTAATCCGCTTTTAACCAAAATTCAAAAAAATTGCAGGTGCCGTCACTTACTAATTGATGATTTCACCACAATTATTTTTTTTATCCTGATAGCAGAGTACAGACTGCGTATCAAGAAGGGAAAATACACCCACCAAAATTTATGATGCGCGTTTACTCTTCCATCCTGATGTCAAGCCTGTTACTGAGTGCTGGCGCAGTTAATGCTCAAAGCTTAGAAACTCGATCGACCTTTTTTGCTCAAGACAACTCTGCTCCCGAAATTTTAACCGCCATAGCCGACTCTCAGACCTTTTACGATAAGGAGCCAGATAATAAGCCGCCACAACGAGGAAGCGGGAGATAAAGCCGAAAAAAGCGATAATTGCAGGGAATTAGGGGGAGAATGGGAGAAAAGAAAATTGGGATAAGAAGAGAAAAATTGAATATTTCGAGCCATTAATTGCGGACTTACGTACTGCGTAGCAAAAAACCGATTTTTCAGCAGTATTTGACGAGTCAAGGCATAATTGTTCGCTATTTCGATTTTTTGGCCAAGCGTCCTCAAGATATCAGACACCACCAACGGGCGGGAAATGTTGCACTCAAAAAAAAAGAAAGGTAAAGCGCGAGTAGGAATCTTACGCTTTACCTTTTTTTTTAAACTTTTGCAGATTTAATCTTCTTCCGCAGCTTCGCCACCAACAACGACATCGCGAATCCGCAAACTCGGGCCGCCGCAGCCCACGGGCAAACCGCTTTGCCCTGCCTTGCCGCAGCCCCCGGATTCATCCCAGTAGAAATCGTCGCCGATCGCCTCAATATCAGCTAAAGTGCTGAAAACATTACCCGAAAGAGTAACATCCCGCACCGGATTGTCTAGTTTTCCGTCGCGGATCATCCAAGCTTCGCCGGCACTGAAAGTAAACATTTCGCCGTTAGTCATGCCGCCTTGCCAATTGCGCGCATAAACTCCTTCTTTGATGTCCGAAAATAAGTCAGCAACTGGCGTGTCACCCCGTTCGATCCAAGTATTCGTCATGCGGACGATCGGCGGATAATGATAATTCAAACAGCGAGCATTGCCAGTAGGCGTTTCTCCCAACTTGCCCGCCGTTTCCCGCGAGTGCAGTCGCCCGACTAAAGCGCCGTCTTTAATTAACTGAGTAGTAGTCGCGGGAGTGCCTTCGTCGTCGTAGAAATAGCTGCCCCGGTGTCCCTCTGGCGCTGCACCGTCGAAAATTTGCAAGTTTTCTGGGCCGAACTGGCGGCCGAGGGTCATAATTTCCAAAATGTCGGGATTTTCGTAGGCCATGTCGGCTTCGGAAAGGTGTCCGAAGGCTTCGTGGACGAATAATCCGGTCAAAATTGGGTCGATGACGACGGTGTAGGTGTTGCCTTGGACGGGGGGTAAGGCTAGGGAATCTACGGCTCTCTGGGCGGCGCTGCGAACTTGAACATCGAGATCGGTTAAATCTTCGTAAGCTTTGCGGGAACCAGTGGTTTCGCGGCCGGTTTGTACGGTTTCCCCGCTGCGGGCTGTGGCGGCAAAGCGCATTTCCATGTCTGCCCAACCTTGTTCGAGCATGGTGCCTTCGGAGGTGGCGAGGATGATCCGCTGGGTGCTGTCGCCGTAGCGCACGGAGATTGTGGCGATGCGGGGGTCAATGCTGCGGAGGATGGCCGCGTAACGATCGCACAATTGCTTTTTGTCAATTAGGGGAACCAGACGGGGGTCTGTTCCTGTCAGCGGCAGCAAGCAAATGTCTTGTACTGGGGTGACAGGCGCCAGGATCGTTTCTTCTTCGCCGATCAGTTTGGCCGCGGCGATGGCTTCTTCGATTCTTTCGGCGAGGGTGGAAAGTCGGTTAAAACTGGCAAAGCCCCAACCACCTTTGTGGCAAGCTCTGACTTGGCCGCCAATTGAGACTCCTTCGCTGAGGGTTTCAATTTTTTCGCCCCGCAGCAGGATGTCGGTGCCTTCGGCTTCTTCCAGTCGAATTGCCAGATAATCGACTTGGTGGCGGTAGCGTGCCATTAAGTCTGACAGCAGATTTTTCGAGTCGGCGATCGAGGTGGGCATAAGGAAAGCACGGTGTTTAACTTACTTCATTTTGCACTTTTGTTAGGGCGATCGTCCAAAATATCGCCCCAAGCGCGGAGATTGCGACTTATTGGTACGGTTCTGCCAATATCCTTAGTTGACAAATGTGGATATCCTGTGAGTTAGGAGGAAGGCGCAAGAAATTATGCGGGATTTTTCGATCGTGCTGGTGCTTGACCCGGCCCAAAAACGGATACCGTGCCACGTACTCCTGTCGTGGAAAGATAAAAATTTTAGACCAAAGTTCAATCTCCCAGATTGCATCTGTGGGGTAAATCTAAAATCTAAAATCTAAAATCTAAAATCGACTGACTCCTAACTCCTGAACTTTCCTATACATAAATACTTCACCCTTCATGCCTCCGAAGGTGGGTTTATAACTGTGAATACTTACTTTTTACCGACAATAAGCGAAATTTTAGCCTCCGAAGGCCAAGAAAATGACCTCAGTCTCTTTGATGCTAAGTTGGCGGGAGGAAACAACCGCCATCGGTGTCCTGTAAGCCGTGGGGCTTCTCGGCCCAAAGCCCAACAGGAATGGTACGGGGCGATCGCAGCTTTGAATCAAATGCTCGATCGGCAAAAAGCAGGACAAAAAACAGATGCCGATCGAGCAAATGGTCGATCGACAATCTCCAATTCCTGTCAGGGATTGGTGTTGTCGGGCCCATCTTCGGTTTTGACTCACCCCGCTTTGGCCAACGGCTTTGCCAATTGGATTTTTACCAGTATTCCCGACAACGATGCAGCTTTGTGGTCTTTTCGGGCCAGACAAACTTTAGCTTTAATGCCGGCGGCTGATGTGCAAACCTCAGTACCTGCGACGGCCCCGGCTTTGGCTTTGGCAAGTGGCGATCCCTTAGCCAACGAGCAGTTTTGTTTGGTTTTAACTGCTAGTTTTAGCCTGGTGATGGTTTTGGGTGAAAATTCTGCGGGAATTCCGGCTTTTCTATTTTCTTTCGATCCGCAAGTAGTCGCCAAAGCTTGGGAAGTTTTGCGGCGCAGGGTGACTGAAAGCGAATGTTTGCTTGCCAATTCTGACGGTAGCTTCAATTTACCAGTTAGCAAATTAACTAATAATTCTACTAAATTAGACGCGCTGTTCCAGCAGTTTTTTCCTGTGGAGCCAAATTATCAAACAGTGATGCAGTTCAGCCGCTTGCTGTTGCATAATTTGCCAATTGGGAAAGATGAAGCAGGCAGGATAAAGGATGAAAGAAGTGATGATGGTTTGAACCATAGACATCACAAGTTATCGGCTACAGATATCAACTGCAAATCTCCAATGCCTCTCGCTACTAAAGAGGTGGAATTGCTACAGGCGATCGCCCACGAAGTCCGCACTCCTTTGGCTACTATTCGCACGCTGACTCGATTGCTGCTGAAACGTCCCAAACTCGATCCGGTGGTGGTCAAGCGTTTGGAAATGATTGATGCTGAGTGCACCACTCAGATCGATCGCTTCAGTTTAATTTTCCGCGCCGTGGAATTGGAAATGTCGCAAGCTAAAAATTCTGGCGTGCAGCTAACAGCAATGTCCCTCGGTGAAGTGCTACAAAATAGCATTCCCCGCTGGCAAAAACAGGCGACTGTGCGAAACCACACTTTGGAAGTGATTGTGCCGAAAAAGTTGCCGGCGGTAGTCAGCGATCCGACGATGTTGGATCAGGTTTTAACTAATTTAATTGAGAATTTTACTCGAACTTTGCCTTCCGGGAGTCGCATTCAGGTGGAGGTGACATTGGCGGGCAATCAGTTAAAGTTGCAGTTGGAATCGGAACACCTACCTGAAGGTAATGTCGCCTCGACTTTTGCACAAGCGGCGAATGCTCCTTTGCGATCGATCGGGCCTTTGTTGATGGTGCAGCCGGAGACGGGAAGTTTGAGTTTAAATTTGAGCGTGACTAAGAATTTATTTCGGGCTGCTGGCGGGAAGTTGGTAATTCGCCAGCGACCCCAAAAGGGCGAGGTGATGACGGTATTTTTGCCGCTGCAATAGTGCTTAGTCATTAGTCATTAGTCATTAGTTTTAATCAATGAAAATCTCAATGACAAACTCCGTTCCTTCTCCCAGTGCAGAAATACAACAGTCAATGAGTTTGAGTTGTTTAGTCTCAGGATTAATCAGATATAATCTAGTGCCAATCAGATTCTATCGTCCTATCAATACTTAAAAATACAACAAATTTCACAGCCCACGAACAGCTAACAGTTAACAGTTAACAGTTAACTGTTAACTGTTAACCGAATTCATTTAACCGAATTCATTCTGGCTTTCAAGGCATCTCGCGCTTGTTCTCGATCGTCAAAATGGACTTTTTCGGTGCCCAAAATCTGATAATCTTCGTGTCCTTTCCCTGCAATCAGCACGCCATCTCCCGGTTTAGCGTCCATAATAGCAGTGCGAATTGCAGCGGCTCGATCGCACATCACTATCGGCTTTACTGTGGCGGGAATTCCTGCTAAAACATCCTCCAAAATGCGATCGGGATTTTCCGTGCGCGGATTGTCGGAAGTAACAACAGCTAAATCGGCTAATTCTGCCACAATTTTACCCATGATCGGCCGCTTAGTGCGATCGCGATCGCCACCGCAGCCAAACACGCAAATCATCTTACTCGGAATAAACGGCCGCGACGCCTTCAACAAGTTCTCCAAACTGTCTGGAGTGTGCGCGTAATCGACAATAACGCTAATATCTTGGTCGGGACTAATTTGCACCCGTTCCATCCGTCCCGGAACTCCCGAAAACTGAGATAATTTCTCCACAATTGCGGACAAATCTAAACCCAATTCTAAAACAGCACCAACAGCAGCCAACATATTTGATAAATTGAACTGACCGACTAAAGGCAAAGAAAAAGCTGTTTCACCCTTGGGAGTGTGCAGCATTCCCGTAACTCCATTAGGCTGATACTGCAAATCTGAAGCATACAAATCTGCCGTTTTGTCGCTAGTGCTGTAACTCCAAACTAGGTCAGATTTGAGGGTTTCAACTATCCGCTGCCCGTAGGTATCGTCAATATTAATCACAGCGCGATTTGCGAGGTAATCCGAACCAAACAAAAGCGATTTAGCCTCAAAATAATCTTCCATATCCCGGTGATAATCGAGATGATCTTGAGTCAAATTTGTAAAGACAGCAACTTCAAAACTACACCCCAAAACTCGCTGTTGCGCTAAAGCGTGGGAACTGACTTCCATTACCCCGTGTTTGCATCCGGCGACTACAGCTTCTGCTAATTGCTTTTGCAGGTCAACTGCAAAAGGTGTGGTGTAAAGTGCAGTTTGTTGGAATCCCGGCCAGCGAGTATAAAGCGTACCAAAAATTGCCGTCGGCAACTGCATTTCATTGAGCAAAAATTCGATTAAATGAGTGGTTGTAGTTTTGCCGTTAGTCCCGGTAACGCCGACAAGTTTTAATTTGCTAGCTGGATTGCCGTAAAAAGCAGTGGCTATTTGACCGCAAACTTGAGCCATATCCGCTGCTGCGATGACGCAGGGAACCTCTTCTAGCCCCTTGCTAAGGGGGGAAGGAACCTCTTCTAGCCCCCCCTTAGCAAGGGGGGGTTGGGGGGGTGTCTTCTCGGCTGCTTGGGTGGAAATTATGGCGGCAAGTGCACCAGATTCGATCGCACTTTGCCAAAAATCTCCGCCATCTACCCGAGTTCCCGGCATTCCCAAAAACAAATCGCCCGCCTGACAAGCGTGGGAATTAGTGGATAAACCCTTGACTTCGACATCGAGGGCGGGATGTTGGGCGTCAAAGGAAATGCTGGGAACTGCTGCTAATAATTCTCTCAATTTCATCTGAAAAACTCCTCACTTGGATGTCTTGAATATGACTGGCGGAACACATTGTTTGAGCCACTCTCTACAGGTTTTTGCTGTGGGCGGTGCAAAGCCTAAGTTTTTTTGGTGCGCGGTGTAAAAGCTCTCGCCCTAGAGTAAGCTGCACACCGAGCACCCCGAAGTCAGGATTAAAACCTGAGTTTTTGGGTAAATTGTATTATTGTGACAGATCGATTTGCAAATATTTCTGTAACATTTGCTCCAATTGGGCGACACTACAGCGGGGAGAAGGACGGGGTAACACTTCTTCAGGGGAGAATGCAGCCTCGCCAACAGAATTTGTGGGCTGAGGCTGCACTTTAAACAAAACTGGAACTTCGTACTGATAAGCTTGAAACCAGTCATCGCGTTCGGTAATATCTCGGACTTCGAGTTGAAACTGGAGGCTTTCAATCTGTTCGAGTTTTTCTTGCAACCCTTCGCACAAGTGGCATCCGGGTTTGCTGTACAAAATCAATCGCATCATAACAGTAAGATTAAACTCGATCTTAAATTCTCGAACCTGCGATCGCCATTGGGCTAACTCAACGCGAGTAAGACACAACTCACGGCTTTATTGGTCGCAATGCGCGATCCGATGTTATCTTAGCATTGACGGCAAACCGATTACGGTAATTTGCCATCTCAATGTAAATACAGGTCGATCTATCCATACACTCGGTCAGTAAAAAATGCAAATTACGCCTGAAATTTCTGGGAAAATTAAATTATTACGTCTCCCCCTAATTATTGGGATTGTTACTATTCACTCGTCTATAAATTCTGTGGGATATGCTGACAAATTTTTCCAGACTTTTATTGCGAGCACTTGGGGTGGTTCCTGCGTTTCTTTTTTGTTTGTTATTTCAGGATTTCTTTTTTTCAAAACTTTTAACTTATCGCTAAATTCTTACCAAGAAAAGCTCAAGTCTCGGTTTTGGACTCTCCTGGTTCCCTATTTATTTTGGAACTTAGCTTTATTGGCAATGGTCTTAATTGTCTTGAACATACCGGCAACAAGTTCTATTATTCAAGGTCATTACAAAAAATACATTGAAGACTACAGCTTCGCCAATTTTATAGATTGTTTGACGGGGTACAGAAACGGTTATCCGATCGCATTTCATTTCTGGTATGTCCGGGACTTAATCGCGATGGTGATTCTATCTCCGGTATTTTTACTGGTAGCTAGAAAGATACCCTATCTAGGTTTGGCTTTGTTTGCCGCGCCTTGGTTGCTGAAATTACAACTTGGTTTTATTAAAATCCAGTGGTTGGGGCCACTGTTCTTTTATTTGGGATGTCTGATTGCTGTTCAAAAATTGGATTTAACTTGGATCAATCGACGAAAAAGTTTGATCGTAAGCATATACTTAGCGATGGCTGTTGTGCTGGCAATAATGCAAACATCCGAAATAGAAACTTTCCAACACCTGTTTGAATGCTGCACCAGAGTAGTAGGTACGATGGCGATTTGGTGCGCTGCCGATTTGGTAGGTGGGAAGCTGCAAAAGGTGTGTTTAAATCTTTCGGGTTTGGCATTTTTTGTTTATGCTTCTCACGAACCGACGGTAACAGTTTTGAAGGAAGTTTTTGAGAAATTGTCAAAAACGCCAAATTCGATAACTGTCATGATACACTATTTGTTGATATTGACAATTTCCACTTTACTAACGCTGGCTGCGGGTAGTCTTTTACAAAGGTACACGCCTAAATTTTTCCAAGTGATAACAGGTGCCAGGGGATAATCATACAATTTTAGATTTTAGATTTTAGATTTTAGATTTTAGATTAGGGAGGGATGATTATCATCGTTTCGCTCTTGCCTACAGTAGCATTTTTTGGGGCTACCTAATATCAATTTTAGATTGGGGATTAGAGAGTTTAGATTACTCTCTTTCTGCTCTTCCTCTGTGCCCTCTGCGCCTCTGCGGTAAAAAAATAAATCTAGTTCACCAATGAAAAAGTTAAATTTATTCACACCAACTAATTTTCCAATTAGGATTGACTAATAAATCAAGCTTTAGTATAGTATAGAAATAGCCCTACATAAAGGAGGCAGTATGGACTGCACCGAATACGCAGAAGCCAAGCGAAAAGCAGCCAAAAAAATTAGCGGCGACATTCGAGAACGCTGGAACAATCGCATTGTTCAGCGAGAATTGCACTTGATGGGAGAAGCGGGAGCAGTGCAGTATTTAGCTGATTACGGGCGCGGCATCGGTACGGCAAAAGTTATTGGTTTTGCACTGTGCGCGGAGTCGGAAGGATACCCCGAAATGGCGATCGGCTTTTGGAAAAGAGCGTTTGAATTGGAAACCGGAGAAAAGCCGATCGCCCTCAATCCTCCAAACAATTCTACCACCAATCTTGCTCCTGCTGCAAAATCAACTTCCGCCCCAAAAATAGAGACTGTTAATAACCCCGTAGTTCCCGAATTGCCGCCGCATTTGCAGCCGGGAAGGATTGTCACGATGCAGCCAGTTGACGCGCCGAGTGAACGTTCTTATTACATCGAAAATCCCGATTATTGGGGACAGCCAAAGCGCGACGGCAATCGAGTAGTGGTCATCGCGACGCCAGATAAAGCATACTACCAATCGCGATCGACTAACCTGCGGCAACAGGCATCGGTTGAGATCGATCGCACATTAATCGACACAGCCGCTAAAATTGGCACCTTTATTTTAGACGGCGAACTGTATTACAAAAGCTGTACCGGCAGCGAACACCGCACCGGCGCGCAAGCTGCTACCGTTAATATTGAAAGCGGTTTTCCCACAATCCAGCCCAACGCAATTTATGGCATTTTTAAAAGTTTGTTTTTCAAAGGAAATGATTTAACTCCCGTGGCAGAATCCGAACGAATTGCAGCGGGAGTTGAAGTTGGCGAAATGCTGGCGAATTTATCCCCAGCCTTTGAAGTTGTACCGACATTTCGCACCACCGCCGAAAAACTCGTCCTGGCAAATCAGCAGGAATCTGAAAATAGAGAAGGCGAAGTTTGGGTGTTGCACAACTGCCAATATGTCGGCGGCAAAGATGTTAAGAAATATCCGATGGTGAGGACTAAATACTGTCAAGAACACGATTTATTTATTGTGGGTTTGACGGCGACCAAAGTTGCGGGGCGGCCGTTTAGTGCCGTCAAAGTAGCGCAAGAAATTGATGGCAAATTAGTCCCAGTAGGAACCGTGGGAACCGGGTTTAGCGGGGAGGAAATGCAGGAAATTGCCCGACTCTACGAGGCTAACCCCAAAAGTGTCAAAATTAAAGTGCGATCGCAGGGTTTGACGGAAAGTGGCAAATTATGGCACGCACGATTTCTGGAGTTTTGTTAAATTTGTAGGGAAACGGCACTGCCGTTTCCTTCCCCGAATATGTGAGTTCAAACACATAGTATCAGATAAAATCATCGGAGTAAAAATCAATGGTTATCAGCAAAAATAATTTCTACATTTCTCCAGAAGAGTACCTAGAAGGCGAGCGAGTAAGCCCGATCAAACATGAGTACAGACGCGGACACGTTTATGCAATGACAGGGGCAAAAAAGCCCCATATCATTATTGCTAGTAACTTAGTAAGGCGGCTGGGAAATCATCTTGATGACACCGACTGCATCGTTTTACCATCAGATATAAAAGTCAGACTGGAAGAGGCAAATTGCTATTACTATCCTGATGTAGCGGTGACTTGCGACGAAAGGGATACCTCAACTACTGAAGATTTCATTTTATATCCATCTTTAGTAGTTGAGGTATTGTCGCCCTCAACGGCAGCTTTTGACAGAGGCGATAAATTTGCAGATTACCAAACTTCTCCGAGTTTGCAAGAATACGTACTCATAACTCAATCAGAAATCAAAATTGAGTGTTTTCGCGTCAACGCTGAGGGAAATTGGGTTTCTCAGACTTACCGACAAGGAGAGGAGTTAGAGTTAACGAGTATAGATTTTCGCTGCCCGATCGCACAAGTTTATCAAAAAGTACCCGGCCTCATATTGTGATGTATGAAAAAAAAATTTCTTTGGTTCGTAGTCAGGAATGCAAGTTTTTCTTCTGAGGACTGAAGTCCTCACTAGGAACCGAAACGATAGCTAACAAATAGAAAAAACAATGATTAAAATCTTACACCTTTCAGACATTCACATGGGCAGCGGCTTTTCTCACGGTCGGATTAATCCAGAAACCGGTTTAAATACGCGGCTGGAAGACTTCGCGGCGACGCTGAGCAAATGTATGGATAGAGCAATTTCTGAACCCGTAGATTTAGTTATATTCGGCGGCGATGCTTTCCCGGATTCGACGCCTCCACCGTTTGTTAAAGAGGCTTTTGCTTGCCAATTCAGCCGCTTGGTGGACGCGCAAATTCCGACTGTTTTGCTAGTAGGAAATCACGACCAACATTCCCAGGGACAAGGCGGCGCGAGTTTGGGGATTTATCGGACTTTGGGGATACCTAAGTTTATTGTAGGCGATCGCCTGGACACTCACCTGATTCAAACCCGCAGCGGGCCTGTACAGGTGGTAACATTACCTTGGTTGACGCGATCGACCTTAATGACACGTTCCGAGACTGAAAGCCTGTCTATGGGCGATGTTAACCAATTATTAACCGAAAAACTGACGATCGCAATGGAAGGCGAAATCCGCCGCCTCAACCCCGACATACCAACCGTACTTTTAGCGCACTTAATGGCAGATAAAGCAAGTCTGGGCGCCGAGCGTTTTTTAGCAGTTGGCAAAGGTTTTAACATTCCCGTTTCCATGCTAACTCGCCCTTGTTTTGATTACGTTGCTCTCGGCCACGTACACAAACACCAAAATCTCAATGCTTCCAACAATCCGCCCGTAATTTATCCCGGAAGTATCGAACGAGTTGACTTTAGCGAAGAGAAAGAAGATAAAGGTTTTGTGTTAGTTAATTTGGAACGGGGGAAAGCAGAGTGGGAATTTTGCGCTTTGCCAGTGCGGGTGTTTCAGACGATTAAAGTGAATGTTTCCGAATCGGAAAATCCGCAAGCCGAGTTAGTTAAAGCTATTAGCAAGAAAGAGATACAAGATGCGGTTGTGAGATTAATTTACCAATTGCGATCGGAACAATTAGATTTAATCGACAACGCAGAATTGCACACACTTCTGGGGGAAGCGCACAGCTACACAATCCAGCCGGAATTAGTCAGTCAGTTAGCGAGGCCGCGGTTGCCAGAATTGAATGCTAATAATAGTATAGAACCGTTAGAAGCTTTGAAAACTTATCTGGCAAGTCGCGAAGATTTGAAAGATGTTGCGGAGAGTATGTTAGAGGCGGCGCAGGGTTTGTTGGGCGGCACGGAGGAAGTTTTAGTTGAATTTTAGGTAACTGTCGCCCATCTAATTACAGGAGGATTTTGCTTCCAAATATTGTGGGGTGGGCATCCTGCCCGCCCTAAACATACAATTTAACTCCCAAAAACCTCACCCACCGCCAACCGAGTTCCATTGGCAAAATCCACCCCAGACTGCACCTTTTTCCCCGCTAACTGCACCTCCCGCAACAATAATAAACCATCGCCAGTTTGGACGATCGCCCCCAACCCCTTCACAACCTTAACAACTTCCCCATTTGCGCCCGACAACTGGGCTAAAACAGGCCATTCGCGTTCCAAAACTCTCAAATCCGCTGGCATTTGCAGCCAATATTCCGGCCCGACGGGCACAGTAGCAATCACCTTCAGAGAATTGCCGCGAAAACTGGTTGTGCAATCCGGGAAAAAGCCCCTAACTTGATTGTGAAGGGCGATCGCACTTTTCGACCAATCCAGCACATAATCCGCACTCTTAATCATCGGCGCATAAGTTGCCTCAGCATCATCTTGAACAACAGCTTTAACCTTATCGTCTCTCAATTTCACCAAAGTTTCTATCAACAAATCCGCCCCAACTTCCGCCAACCTATCCGCCAAAGAATCAGCATTATCCAACAGTGAAATACCAGCAAAAGCCTTCAACAGCATCGCCCCAGTATCCATCCCAGCATCCATCAGCATAGTAGTAATTCCTGTTGTCTTTTCCCCGTCAAAAAGACAGCGCTGAATCGGCGCGGCACCGCGATACTTCGGCAAAATTGAACCGTGAACGTTAACGCAAGCCAAACTAGGAATATCGAGTATTTCTTGAGAAAGAATCTGGCCGTAAGCTACCACCACAAACACATCCGCCTGCGCTTCTCGCAACTTAGCAATGGTTTCAGCATCTTTCTTGATTCGTTGCGGCTGCCAAACCGGGAGACTGTGATTTAAAGCCACATCTTTTACAGGTGAAGGCATCAATTGATTCCCTCTTCCCCGGCGTTTGTCCGGCTGAGTCACCACACCCACTACCTCAAATTCTGGATGACTCAGCAAACTGGATAAAGTAGGAACAGCAAAGTCGGGAGTGCCAAAAAAGACAATTTTCATAGATTCTTCGTTATTAGTAAGTAGTCCTCAGTCATTACTCATTAGTCGTCAATTAGGTAATGGCAAAAAACCATAGTATATTATACAGACTATTCAGCGCGTAGCAGCTATGATACAAGCGAGTTTATGAGTATTTTCACTCACCGGGCTCGTGTAATATTTATTGGTCAGCTAAAACAATAATAGTTTGCTTCTAGATTATACACTTCGAGAATTGTTCCGAGTTGTGCGATCGGCAAAAAAAATCTCGATTGATACTCAGGTGCAGCCCAACTCGATCGATCAAAACCAATGAGTTTTATAGACGCAATAACATTTGCATCTATGCTTCCCAAGTTAACTATAACTGTTTTAGTAAAAATTTTCATATAATCTACATTTTTTACTGCTAATTTCAATTTTAGCATATCTACTAGAACAGGAAAATAATTGTCGAATTTTCTGCTAAAACTCAGCCGCAGCTTATTTGCCGACACCGCCGAACAAGAAAACTTTATTCATGCCGTCACTAATCCCCAAGCTTTTAATCCTGCTATTTTGTGGCTGCAACCACAACCAACATAAAACCCATTTAATCTCGAAATTCCAGTTTCTTGGCAACCCCAATTTGTAGATAGACTAGCCTTAGAATCCCAGCCGGGAAAACATTCCTTACATCAAGCAGGACATTACAACTGTCTCGACTTTTCCTCAATTTTCGCCGCCTCCACATTGTTAACAATACCCCAGCCAATCAAACTAATCTTAGATATGTGCGCCGCCCCCGGAGCAAAAAGTATATTTGCTTGGAAAACATTGAACCCAGAACTGCTGTTGTGCAACGAAGCCATAGGTAAACGCATGGGAATGCTTATCTCTAAGGAATGAGAATTAAATAACTTCCACTCTTGAAAGTGGGATGGGCGTCCCGCCCATCCCACAATAACAATTAAAATTGTAAGTTATTTAATTCGCGAGCCTAATTTTAAACGCTGCCAAATTCAACCATCAGCCGCCGCCAACGTCGATTCAAAAATACTTGCCGAAAAGATGCCACAAACGGCTAATTTAGTAATAGTAGATGCTCCTTGTACTCGTCAATCACTCTTAGCAAAAGGAGACAAAGCACCAGGCTGCTTTCATCATGTCACCATCAACAGCAATGCCAATCGCCAAAAAATAATTTTAGCCAATTCTGCTAAAATTGTAGCGCCCCAAAGTTATCTTGCATACATGAGCTGCACTTATTCAACAGCAGAAAATGAACAAGTCAGCGAAGGGCTGTTAAGCAAATTCCCCGAATTTGGGCTAGTCACTGTTCCTCATTTAGAAAAATATCGATCGCACCTGACAGAAATTCCTTGCTATCGGATGTGGCCGCAAGATAGACTAGGAGCAGGAGCTTTCACTGTTTTGTTTCAAAACACCTCCGATGGAGAGAGAAATCAGCTACCAGCAGATTTTCGAGATTTAGCTCATTTTACCAACCTCTAACTATCCGCGTCCATCCCCGTTCATCTGCGGTTAAAAAAATCTTCTTCCCTGAATCTAAATAAAAAATGATATTATCCAAATTATCCAAAGCAATTAAAAGACCACTAAAACTAGCGCTCAGCATTTTAATTACCTTAAATCTGCTAATATTAAGCGGCTGTCAAAACAGCACAACACCCGCAGCCAAAAACGGCGAACCGATCGAACTCACACTGTGGCACGGCATCAATCCCCCGCCAAATCGCGACGTATTTCAAACCCTCACAGACAAATTCAACAAAACACATCCTAACATCCAGATCAAACCAGTTTACATCGGTCAGCCCGACCAACAACTACCAAAAATACTCACAGCAATAGTTGGAAATGCACCGCCGGATGTGCTGTGGAATGGCCCCTCAATTGCAGGAAAACTAGCAGAACTCGACGCAATTGAACCCTTAGAAAACTGGCTCGACAAATCGCCCCGGAAAGCCGAAATCGACCCGGCACTCTTCGAGTCAATGGAACTCGGCGGACACACTTGGTCAGTTCCCCTAGGCACAAATAACGTCGCCATATTTTACCGTCCCAGTTTATTTGCAGCAGCAGGAATCAAAAAAGTGCCGCAGAATTGGGCCCAATTAAAGCAAGTAGCTCGATCGCTCACGCGAGATACCAACGGAGACGGCCGCACAGACCAACACGGCATAGTGCTCCCCCTAGGCAAAGGAGAATGGACAGTATTTACCTGGCTGCCATTCATGTTCAGCGCAGGCGGCGAATTCAAAGGCGAAATACCTCAAAGTCCTGTGCCCCAAATAGATAATCCCGGTTCTCACGCCGCCTTAGAATTGTGGAGCGACTTGTTAAAAGAAGGTTCAGCAATATTGTCAGCACCCGAACGCGGTTACGAACTCGACAACTTCATCGCCGGGAAAGTGGCCATGCAAATCACCGGGCCGTGGACGCTAGCACAGTTGGAGCAAAGCGCGATCGACTACGGAGCAATGCCTTTACCCATCCTCAAACGCCCCGCAGCCGTCGTAGGGGGTGAAAACCTATTTTTAATGAAAACCTCGCCAGAACGAGAGCGAGCAGCCCTAGTATTCTTAGAATACGTTATAGGTGAAGAATTCCAAACAGCATGGGCATTGGGAACAGGTTATTTACCCATTAACTTAAAATCGAGACAGAGCCAAGCTTATCAAAGCTTTGTGGAAAAAAACCCTGTTTTGCAAGTATTTTTAGAGCAAATGAACTCAGCCAGAGCGCGACCCATTATTTCAGGTTACTCCCGCCTATCAGAAAACCTCGGTCGCGCCATAGAGGCAACCCTTCTCGGCCGCAACCCCCAAGACGCCCTTAAAGAATCTCAAGAGCGTTTGACACTCACCTTAGATATTGCAACAGCCAAGGAGAAATAGACCAGAAAAAATATTTTTATTAGCTGTAAATTATCCGCTTTCACTGTATTCGATCGCAAGACTTGAAGTCTCGATTGAGTGGTTAAAAATCTAGTGAAAATTACTACCGCCTGCACTTCTAATCAGAAACCGTGTTTCTTGCCCCAAACTTACCGAAAAGCAGAGATTTTACGTCTCTGTTATTGGTATTTTAGGTATTTTAGGTATTTTAGGTATTATTGAGCATGGTGCAAGATGTTAGGGTGCATTGAGTTACGATCGCCCGACACAAAAAGACACCCGCTGTCGCTCGGTAATAAATTTTTAACAAAAACCAAAATTTACAAACCAATTGCTTAGCCATTAGAGATATATTTACAAAAAAGCGATACTCCCGAAATTCATGGGCAGATTTGATCCAACAAAAAAACCGCTCCCTCAACGGCACCACAAAAAGTTAGCTCAAAAGCTTCTCCCAGTACCTACCACCCATGACCTACCATCACCTAATAGAAACATTTTCTCTACCCTCTGCCTGTCCCGTGCCACATACTGAGACCCCAACAACAGTCCACCTTTTCCCCAAACGACCATGCAGACAAAGTTCCTTAATGCAATCAAAGGACATTCCTGGCGGTACTTCCTCGCAGTAGGCACGATCGCCCTGGTCTACTATTGGGCGTCGCAATTCGCCATTTCCACCCTCACCCTCAGTTCAGAAATTTACCCGATGTGGCCAGCAGCAGGAATTGCCCAAGTCGCCCTGCTGCTGTTTGGGCGGCAACTGTGGCCGGGAATCGCGATCGGAGGCTTCCTGTTCAGCATGAACGTACCGTCGGCAAACATCGCCACGGCATTGATATCGGCAGGCGCCAGAAGCCTGCAAGCGTGGACGGGAACTTATCTACTCCAAGGCCTTAACTTTAGCGCCGGGCTCGATCGGCTCAAAGACGTTTTAGGAATAGTCGGACTAGCAGCCTTGGGATCTACCCTGATCAGCTCCACCATCGGCAGTATCCTCGTATGCCTGAGTGGTATATCTAGCTGGAGCGATTTTGGCACGATTTGGGGGACTTGGTGGGTCGGAGACGCTATGGGAATTGTGCTCGTCGCCCCGCTGCTACTGACGTGGCAACAAATGCCCAAAGTCCCCACCCATCGCAAACAGATAGTTGAACGAGCGATTTGGCTGCTGCTGCTACTAGCAGTCGGCTGGCTCGTCTTTTGCTCCCGCACCCGCGCCGCCTACGCCCGCTATCCCCTCGAATACTTACCATTTCCCCTAGTAGTTTGGGCTGCCTTTCGATTCGGTCAGCGCTACACCGCCCTCTCCAACTTCATCCTCTGCGGCTTCGCCATCTGGGGTATCGCCCGAGGCAGCGGCCCCTTCCTCAAACACGCCAGCAGTATCCCCCAAGCACTGTTATCCCTGCAAGCCTTCATCGCCGTCATCGCCGTCACCGGCTTAGTCTTAGCTGCCACCGTCGCCGAACGCCACCAAGCAGAAGTCTCCCTGCGCGCCAGCGAAGCCAGCCTCGCTAACGCCCAACGCATCGCCCAGCTAGGCAACTGGGACTTAGACCGCAACGCCCAGCAATTGCGATGGTCAGAGGAAATTTACCGCATCCTGGGACAGGAACCCGGAACTTTTGAACCCAGCCTGGAAGCCTTCTTGGAATACGTGCACCCGGAAGACAGAGAATTAGTCAGAACCTCGATCGAAGCCGCTTTATTTCAGCAACAGCCTTACAGCATCGACTACAGGCTCATACTCCCCGACGGTAGCAACCGCACAGTCTACGAACAAGCCGCCGTCACCTCCCTCTACATCACCAGCACCGTCCAAGACATCACAGACAGAAAGCAAGCCGAAGCCGCCCTGCGTTCTTCAGAAGAAAGATTTTCCAAAGCCTTTCACGCCTCCCCAGTCGGGATCAGCATCTGCACCCTCACAGACGGATGCTTCCTCGATGCCAACGAAAGCTTTTTGCGCTCATTAGGCTGGCTGCGGCACGAATTTCTCGGCCGCACTCCCAGCGACTTAGGAATATTTGTCAATTCAGAAGACGGGGGGCGGCTCGCCCAGATTTTGCAATCACAAAATTCGATCAGCAACCAAGAAATCAAAATTCGCACCAAAGCCGGCGAAGTGCGCGACTGGCTGCTGTCAGTGGAACTCATCCACCTCGGCAGCACTCAGTGCGTTTTAATCATGACCACCGACATCACCGAACGCTTGCGTTCCGAAGAATTCCGCCGCGCCGCATTAGCCGCCGAAGCTGCAAATAGATCCAAAAGCATTTTTCTCGCCAACATGAGTCACGAACTCAGAACCCCCCTCAACGCAATCATCGGCTACAGCGAGATCCTGCAAGAAGACGCCCGAGACCTCGGTGCCGAAGAGTTCATCGACGACCTCCAGAGAATTAACACGGCCGGCCAGCACCTACTCGCGCTGATTAAAGATATTCTCGACTTGACCAAAATTGAAGCAGGCCGCATCGACTTCGACCTCGAAACCTTCACCATTTCAACTCTGGTTGAGGAAGTAGTTGCCACGATCGCGCCGATGGCAGACAAAAATAGCAATATTGTAGAAATACAATGCCCCGATGATATTGGCTCAATGCAGACCGACTTGACTAAACTCCGGCAGTCTCTGCTCAACATCCTCAGCAATGCCGCGAAATTTACTTGCTCCGGCGCGATTACCTTCGCCGTTACCCGATCCGTCGAACCCCCCGCCGACTCTGCAAAGAAAGGCAAAACACTTGGAGCGTATAGAGGAGGTGGCCAAAATGAAAATAGCTTGTCTCTATTATCTTCCGCTCAAGATTGGATCATTTTTACGGTCAAAGATACCGGCATTGGCATGAGTCCCGAACAGTTAGCCAGAATCTTTGAGCCTTTCACCCAAGCAGATTCCTCAACTACTAAAAAGTACGGCGGCACTGGTTTGGGGCTGACGATTACTAAGAAATTCTGCGAAATGATGGGCGGAGACATTACCGCATTCAGCGAGGTGGACAAAGGTTCTACCTTTACTATTCGGCTGCCAGCTATTTTCACCGACCTTTCAATCTCAACCGAAAAGTCTGACAAATAATAATTTATTGACATTTCTTTTCGAGCGTGGCCGGTTTTATTCGCCTCCGCAATTTGCTGATTCTTTCCCTAGCGGGTATCGAGATTTTAAACATATAGCCAAATCATTAAAGCAGTTAGGATATAATTAGCGCCGTTTAAAAAGTTTTGGAGAACACAGATGCTCAATAGGCTTTTCGATCCAACCTAAGATTTGCTTGCTCCCGTAGCTTTCGACTAACTGTATAGCTGCGTATATATAATATTATTAATTAAAAAGATATACTGTAGAAAGTTGCCTACAAAGTGCCAGAAAATATGCACCCCCACCTCCAGCGCCAACTCGAACAGCTCGGTTTAGTCGGCGAGTCTCCTCCTCCCACTGCTGAGCAGTGGCAGCTTTTATTAGAGCAGGTAAGTTGTAGCTATGACAAAGCTCAGAGTCAGCAAGAACTTCAGCAGCAGGATTGCTTGAACAACGAGACAGTGGCGTTAAAGGATTTAACAGACTCGCCCCAGTCTCCTCAAGACTCTCCAACAGCTTCAGAATTCGATCGACTGCGGGCGAGTGTCAACAGTTGGGGAGCGGGATTGTGTATCCTTGACGCAAAGGGCTGTGTAATCTCGGTGAATCCAGAGGCCGAACGCTTGCTGGGATGGCGAGAGTCGGAACTTGCAGGCGTTTCCCTGCTAGAGCGCATCGGGAAGCAAAACAAAGGCAACAAATCCCAAGTTTTGACGGAGCCGAAACAGTCGGCAAGCAAGAGTGAAGATAGGCCGATCGCACCTACACTAGATTTACAACAGGCGATCGCTTCGGGTCAACCTTGCAACAATTGGGACGACGAGTTTTTGTGTCGCGACGGCAAGATTTTACCAGTTTCCTATTTTTTCCATCCCGCCGTTGAGGGCAGCGAAATATCAGTCTTGGTGTTTTTTGACATTTTTGACATTAGAGAACACAAGCAATCGCTCTCGATACTGCAAGCAGTTCTAAAATCTACAGATGCAGGAATTCTGGCGGTTGACAGAAACGGCAATATATGTAATTATAATCAGAATTTTCTAGAGATGTGGGGTTTGTCCGCCAGCCAAGGAAAGTTGAGCCGATCGACCTTCGGCACACTCACAAACACGATCGAAACAGGATTCCCCTTCGACAGGGAACAATTAAAAGACCCGCAAGGATTTCTCCAAAACGTGATCAAAGTGTCGGCAGATCCAGATACTCAAATCAGCGACTTATTAGAATTTAAAGACGGAAAAATTCTTGAATTAAATTCGTTGCCCTCAAAAGTCGGAGCGAAAACAGTCGGTAGAGTCTGGAGCTTTCGAGACGTTACCAAACTCAAAAAAGTAGAACAATCTTTGCAGTATCGAATAGAATTAGCTCAGTTGATTGCCCATTTGTCAACCCATTTCATCAGCCAGCCCTTATCAGAAATAGACAAAGGCATCGATCAAACCCTGGAAGCGATCGCCACATTGAGCGGGTTTGACCGCAGTTACATCTACCTGTTATCATTCGACAAAACCCGCGCCGACAAAACCTACGAGTGGTGCGGCGAAAGCATTCCGGCAGTCAAAAACAGCACCGACAAACCAATAGACATCGCACAAATCCCTTGGATCGCAGAAAAGCTCGATCGCGCCGAATGCCTCTATATTCCAGAAATCGGCGAACTCCCGCCCCCAGCAAAAGCCGAAATTGCCTATTTTATCGGTAAAAATCCAGCCCAATTCCAGACAGACTCCCCATCCCAAACAGTCAATCAAACAGCAACCGCCTCAATACCTGCAATGGGCGCTTCCATCAATAAATTAGAATCACAAAAACAGCTAAAAAATATCCAATCGCTGATAATTATTCCCCTAATTGGTTGTAGTAAAAACCTAGTAGGATTTCTCGGATTCGAGGGCTTAAAGCAAACAGCAGGTCGAGCAACCGAAATATCCCCACAGCTAAAAATGGTAGGAGAAATGCTCGCCAATGCCCTAGAGCGCAAGCGAGCAGAAGCAGCCTTGAGACAATCCGAAACAAAATACCGCAGCATCTTTGAAAACGCAGTCGAAGGCATATTCCAGACAACGCCTTCCGGGTACTACCTCAGCGGCAATCGCGCACTAGCCCGAATTTACGGCTACGAATCCAGTACCCAAATGCTCGCCGAACTCACCGATATCAACCGTCAATTTTACGTTAACCCCAATCGGCGCGCCGAGTTTATGGCCGAATTGGGCGCGCGCGGCCAAGTGTCAAAATTTGAATCCCAAGTATACCGCCGAGACGGTAGCACAATCTGGATTTCCGAAAACGCCCGCAGCATCTGCGACGAAAGCGGCAGCGTTTTGTACTACGAAGGCACAGTCCAAGACATCACCGATCGCAAACAGGCAGAATCCGCCATGCAGTTGGCCCTAGAAGCAGCAGAATCAGCCAACCGGGCAAAAAGCACATTTCTCGCCAACATGAGCCACGAACTTCGCACACCCCTCAATGCCATCATCGGCTACAGCGAAATGCTCCAAGAAGAAGCTGAAGAATTGGGCGATGAAGCTTTCGTCCCCGACCTCGAAAAAATCTGCAGCGCCGGCAAACACCTGCTGTCGATGATCGACGACATCCTAGATATCTCTAAAATTGAAGCAGGTCGAATGGATCTCTACTTAGAAACCTTCGACATCCATAGCTTAATTGAAAGTGCTGTTGCCACGGCCAGGCCGCTGGTAGAGAAAAACGGTAATACCCTAGAAGTGTACTTTCCAGACAACCTCGACACCATGCACGCGGACATGACCAAAGTGCGGCAAGTGCTGCTTAACTTGCTCAGCAACGCTGCCAAGTTCACACAAAACGGGAGAATTGCGATCGGAGTAGAAAGATTTAAAAATGAACAATTAAAAATGAAAAATCAAGAGGAATCTTCCCAAATTTTAATTTCCAACTCCGAATTTTTAAGTTTCCGCGTCGCCGACACCGGCATCGGCATGACAAAAGAGCAATTGCAGCAAGTTTTCCAACCTTTCACCCAAGCTGATGCCTCGACTACTCGCAAGTACGGCGGCACCGGTTTGGGACTAGCAATCAGCCAGCGCTTCTGTCAAATGATGGGCGGCAGCATAGAAGTCAGCAGCATCTTGGGCTCCGGCACCACTTTCACCGTGCTCTTGCCCAGCGCCATCAAACAGCCGGAAATCCCCAACAAAGTCCACGACAGCACAAACCCTCCCGACGCCCCCGCTGTCGGCACGGTGCTGGTAGTTGACGACGACCCGATCTCGCGGGATTTAATCCAGCGCGCCCTCAGTCGCCAAGGACTGCACGTAGAAGTCGCCGGCGGCGGCGAGCAAGCTCTCCGGCTGGCTAAGCAACTACGGCCAGACGCCATTACCCTGGATGTGATTATGCCCGGAATGGACGGCTGGGCGGTACTCTCAGCGCTGAAGGCAGATCCTGACCTTGCCGAAATTCCCGTAATCCTGCTATCCTTTGTGGGCAACAAAAGCCTCGGCTTTGCATTGGGTGCCTCGGACTACCTCACCAAACCAGTGGACGGCAAACGGCTGGCTGCCTTGTTGAACAAGTACCGACGCGACCAAGACGGCGTTGCAAGTAACAATTTGACCTGTCAGATTCTAATTGTGGAAGACGACGTTGCCACGCGCGAAATACTGCGATGCGTACTAGAAACACAAGGCTGGGCAGTAACGGAAGCTGATAGCGGACGCGCTGCTCTCGATCGGCTAAAAGTTGCTCGCCCGCACCTGATATTACTGGATTTGATGTTGCCAGAAATGGATGGTTTTGAGTTGATCGGGGAAATTCGCAAATCCCATTCGGGAGATCCTATACCGATTGTTGTGATCACGGGGAAAAATTTGACACCGACCGAAAGCCAGCAGCTAAACGGCTACGTCGAGCGGGTGCTACAAAAGGGAGTCTACAGTTGCGATACTTTGTTGCGCGATGTTCGCTCTATAGTCAATGACAGGTTCGATCGCAGGTACGACTCGAAAGGCAAGGAGAACACCAATGGCTAAAATCCTGTTGGTCGAAGATAACGAAATGAATAGGGATATGCTTTCCAGGCGTCTGGCCCGCAAGGGACACGAGGTCTTTATTGCTGTTGACGGTGCTGAGGGAGTGTCGATGGCGCTCGCGAAAGTACCGGATTTGATTCTGATGGATATGAGTCTGCCGGTTCTCGACGGGTGGCAAGCAACGCAGCAAATTAAGGCGGCTTCTGAAACTAGCACGATTCCGGTGATTGCGCTGACGGCTCACGCAATGGCGGGCGATCGTGAAAAGTGTATTGCCGCCGGCTGCGACGACTACGACACCAAACCGGTCGAGTTTCCTCGACTTTTGGGTAAGATTGAACTGCTTCTAAAAAAGGCTATGACATGAAAGGTGACGAGGGCAGCGTGCTGGTTGTTGACGACAATGAGGTAAACCGCGATTTGCTGGCCCGCCGACTTCAGCGTCAAGGCCACGTGGTGACTGTTGCTGAAGATGGTCTGCAAGCTCTGGAAATGTTGCGAAGCGATCCTTTTGATTTAGTTCTCCTAGACATTATGATGCCGCAAATGAACGGCTATCAGGTGCTGGAAAATCTGAAGGCGGACGAAAAGTTGCGCTACATCCCGGTGATTATGATTTCGGCGGTGGACGATATCGACAGTATCGTTCGGTGTATAGAGTTGGGGGCGGAGGATTATCTTTCTAAACCGTTCAATCCGGTATTGCTCAAAGCTCGGATTAGCGCTTGTCTGGAAAAGAAGCGACTGCGGGATAAGGAACAGGCCTATTTACACGAGTTGGCTCAGGAAAAGGAAAAGTCCGAGCGTTTGCTGTTAAATATTTTACCGAGGGCGATCGCACAGCGCCTGAAACACGGGGAAATTACGATCGCAGACAGTTTCGCTGAGGTGACAGTGATGTTTGCCGATTTGGTCGGTTTTACTAAGCTTTCGGCTCATTTATCGCCTGCCCAATTGGTGGAGTTGCTCAACGAAATTTTTTCGGCTTTTGACGAGTTGGCCGAGCGCTACGGACTTGAGAAAATTAAGACGATCGGCGATGCTTATATGGTAGTTGGCGGTTTGCCGACGCCCAGCGAGGATCACGCGGAGTCGATCGCCGAAATGGCGCTGGAAATTCAAGCAGCAATGACTAAGATGCGTACCAAGGGAGGTCAGCCGCTCAGCATTCGCATCGGCATCCACACAGGCCCGGTGGAAGCTGGGGTAATCGGTACTAAAAAATTTACTTACGATTTGTGGGGAGATACGGTAAATACAGCTTCCCGGATGGAATCTCAAGGCGTCCCCGGCAGCATTCAGGTGACAGTTGCTACCTACGAACGCTTGCGGGGTAAGTACGTTTTTGAGGAGCGCGGCGTGATTCCAGTGAAGGGGAAAGGCGATATGATGACTTATCTGCTTGTGGCCCGAAACGCTTAATTAATCATTGGGCATTGGGCATCGGGTATCGGTAACTAATATCAACAGTCAACAGTCAACAGTCAACAGTCAACAGTCAACAAATCATCAAATGAGCGTAAATTCTAACCTTTTAATGTACGCCCAATGGGCGGGAATTCTGACAGTAGCTTTAGCTATTCTAACAGTTATAGCATTTATCTTCAAATGGGGTTTTCGCTTCCGATTGGTAGGAGTGACAAGCTTTATGGGCGTGATTGCTGCGAGTATATTCGGTCTTGGTTTGGGACTGTTTTCCCGTACAGAAATTCCGGGTGCAGTTCGCTATTCTTTAGTTTACGATACTGGCGGCGCTCAAACAGTAGTTACTGTGCCACCTACGATCACGGAATCGGAATTAGAAGCAACGATGCAGCAAGCGGCTGCGGATTTGTACTCTCCAGGGCGATCTGGGCGCGGAAGAGACTACATGACAATCCGGGTTCGTACAGTGGTACATCCTGAACCTGGGCTGTCGCAGCCGCTGTTTTTGGGCGAGGTGAGGCGATCGCTCGCGACTCGATATGATGACAAAATGGCGATCGAAATCTTCCCCGAAAAAGTCGCAATTTTGAAAAAATATCAAGCTTAAAAGATAGCAATGTCGGACACGGAAATCCCGTTTCCCTAGCCCAAAATCATCGATCTACTCGTTCCCAGGCTCTGCCTGGTAACGCAGAGCCGGAGGCTCTGCCTCCAATTTCTCAGGCGAGGCAGAGCCTCTAGATATGGGCTCCCAGGCAGAGCCTAGGAACCAGTTAGATCGAACCTTGGGATGCAATGTCCAGTCTAGGGATTATTTAAAATAAATGATTGCAACTACCAAACAAAAATTAAAATTTAACGAATTTATTGCAATTTGCCCAGAAGATGGTATTTATGAATTGCTGAACGGAGAAATTGTCAAAATAGCAATTACCAGAAATCATGATGACGTGGCTGAATTTACAGACAGACAGTTTTATCAAGAGATCGATCGCCTGAAACTCAACTATGTAGTAAAACGAGGTATCACGATTAAAACTACCACAAAAGAAGGTACGGAACAAGGACGAGTTCCTGATGTCAGTGTTATCGATCGCACTTTGTGGCGTGCTGAACGCAAAGCTTATGTCGCACTGGAATCGCCGATTCAGTTAGCTGTCGAGGTAGTATCAACGAATTGGGAAGATGATTATGTTGATAAGCTAGATGAATACGAACGCTTGGGCATTGCTGAATACTGGATTATTGATTATTTAGCAATTGGAAAAAGAGAGTATTTGGGAAACCCGAAAATTCCGACGGTATTTGTTTTTTCGCTAAATACTGAAGGCAAATATCAGCGCACTCAATTTAGAGAAAATGAACAAATTGTTTCGCCCACTTTTCCCGAATTAGTGCTGACGGCGACTCAGGTATTGTCAGCTTAGTTCGGTTGTGTTAGTCTGGATAAACATTGAAGTTGCAAAAAATACTTTAAGATTATTAAGATTTTGCTCGGCTGATTAAAGGAATTAAGCAATTTCAAGAGAGTCTTGCACAATTTGAGCCATGAGGTGAGAAATTATGGATTGGAATGAACTGTACAATTTAGGCTTAGGCTTGTTTGAAAAAGCAACCGCCTTTTTCGACGAAGCTTTAGAAATCAAACCAGATCCCGAAGCCTATTACAATCAGGGCGTTGCACTGGGTAATTCAGGGAAATTTCAAGAAGAGCTAGCCTCCTATGACAAAGCCTTAAAAATCAAACCTGATTATCACCAAGCCTGGAGCGATCGGGGCGGTGCGCTAGGTAATTTAGGAAGATTGGAAGAAGCGATAGCCTCCTTTGACAAAGCGTTAGAAATCCAACCGAGCTATCACGGAGCCTGGTTCAATCGGGGTACTGCACTGCTTTATTTAGGAAGAACTGAAGCAGCGATCGCCTCCTTCGACAAAGCCTTAGAATTCAAAGCAGATGATTACTCAGCATGGTCTAATCGGGGAGTTTCACTGTATAACTTAGGAAGATTTGAAGAAGCAGTAGCTTCCTACGACAAAGCCTTAGAATTCAAACCAAATTTTGACTACGCTTGGAGCAATCGGGGCAATGCAATGAATAGTTTAGGCTTGTTTGAAGAAGCGATAGCTTCATGCGACAAAGCCGTAGAATTCAAACCAAATTATTACGAAGCTTGGTTCAATCGGGGCAATGCACTGCTTTATTTACGAAGATTTGAAGCAGCGATTGCATCTTACGACAAAGCTTTAGGAATCAAACCAGATTATCACGAAGCCTGGGGCAATCGGGGCAATGCACTGGGTAATTTAGGAAGATGGGAAGAAGCGATTGCATCTTACGACAAAGCCTTAGAATTCAAACCAGATTCTCACGAATCCTGGAACAATCGGGGCAATGCACTGGGTATTTTAGGAAGATGGGAAGAAGCGATCGCCTCCTGCGACAAAGCCTTAGAAACCAAACCTGATTTTCACGAAGCCTGGACTAATCGGGGCTATGCACTGGGTATTTTAGGAAGATGGGAAGAAGCGATCGCCGACTACGACAAAGCCTTAGAAACCAAACCTGATTTTCACGAAGCCTGGACTAATCGGGGCTATGCACTGGGTATTTTAGGAAGATGGGAAGAAGCGACCGCCGACTACGACAAAGCCTTAGAAATCAAACCTGATTTTCACGAAGCCTGGTACAATCGGGGTTCTGCAATGTATAAATTAGGAAGATTTGAAGAAGCGATCGCCGACTACGAAAAAGCCTTAGAAATCAAACCAGATTCATACGAAGCCTGGAACAATCGGGGCATTGCACTAGCTAATTTAGGCAGATGGGAAGAAGCGATAGCCGACTACGACAAAGCCTTAGAAATCAAACCAGATTATGACGAAGCATTCTATAATAAAGCTTGCTGCTATGCGTTACAGAGTCAGATTGACCAAGCGATTCAGAATTTGCAGCAAGCCATCAATCTGAATCCTGACAAATACCGAGAAATGGCAAAAACTGACTCGGATTTTGACAGCATTCGATCTGATGTTCGGTTTCAAGCCTTGATTCAAGAATAGGGATTTGCCCTTGGGCGGGGCGGGTTTATGAGATTGTCGGTTTTAGGCAATTATTGTTGGTAAAACCCGCCCTTACAGCATCAAAAATACTTTTCAACCGAAGCTAGTGGACACGATATGATAGAAGAATTAGTAGCGAGGTAAAAGATGACTCAACTAAATGTAACTGTAACTAATGACAGATTTTCCCAACTCATCGCCCATGTCGAGGAGACTGGAGAACGAATTGTCATAGAACAGGAAGGAAGGGCGATCGCTGCTATCATTACTTATGCAGACCTGAAGCGACTGGAAGCCCTAGAAGCTGCCCTAATTAACAAAGCAAAACTAGAAGAATATGAATGGCTAAAAGCTGCGATCGCAAATCCAGCATTTGATTCTCTGAGAGACTCAGCAGAAGATATCTACACTTTAGCTGATGGCGTGCCATTCCACGACCCTGAATGGATTAAAACAGTAGCGATCGAGCCTCATTTTGGTTCGATCGTAGACCCGGAAGAAGACATTTATACCATAGCTGACGGTAAACCATTCCATGACCAAGGGTAAGATTTTCCTAGTACCGTTTCCCTATGATGATTTATCGGCCAACAAACTACGTCCAGCAGCTTGTTTGACTAACCCTTTGGGAGCGCGGCGTCATGTTATTCTTGCTTATATTACAAGTCGCTTGCCAACAAATCTACTGGAAACAGATATCGTATTAGATGCTTCTTATCTCGACTTTCAGGCTTCAGGGCTGCGGGTGCCATCTACTATCAGGCTGCATCAACTGGTAAGTGTTTCTACAGTGGTTGTTCAGCGTGAGTTAGGTGAATTGTCATCAGATACACAGGCTCAAATTGCTGAAAAGCTCTACAATTTGCTAAGTCAGTGATCGCCGATAGGTGAAAATTATATCAGGACTTACGCAACTTTTAAAGTTTTACACTACCCGTAGTAATAAAGGCCACAATGCACTACAAATAGGGTGAATGTGTAAGTTCTGTTAGATATTGGGTGAGGTTTGTCACACCTCAGTACGATCGCCCTTTCCTCTTTTCTACGCAGTAATATAAAAAAATAGTATTAATCTATACCTACAAATCCCCGATGTAGGATTATATTGAAAAAAATTGAAAAAGTCCCCAAATTCCTGTAAAATTGCCCTAAATAACCAAAGAGTCGCGATCGAAAGCACTCAAAAGCGAAAAAGATCGCATATAAAAAAGAAAAGAATCAATTAGACAAAAAATAATGAGGTGAAACCCCTTGCAAAAATTAGCCAGCATAGAAAAGCCGATCGACTCAGGGGAAAAATCCATAGCAGTCAATACCCAAAAGGCTCAAACCTTGTACGAACGCGGCAACGCCCTAGAAGCAATGGGAAGATTCCAAGCTGCGATCAAATCTTGGGAAGAAGCGATCGAACTTGAACCAAAATTTTATGAAGCCTGGTACAACCAAGGCGTAGCCCTCAAAAAATTGGGCCAGCTAGAAGAAGCGATCGCAGCCTACAATCAATCCCTAAAAATCAAACCAAACAATCCCCAAGCGTGGTACAATCGAGCCAACGTTTTGCGGAAGCTCAACAGACTCTCAGAAGCGATCGCATCCTACGAAAAGGCGATCGAAGTCAAGCCCAGCTACCCCGAAGCTTGGACGAACCGCGGCAACACCCTCGTCAGCTTAGAAAAATTATCAGAAGCGATCGCATCCTACGAGAAAGCTATAGCAATCAAACCAGACTACTGCGAAGCTTGGTACAACAAAGCATTTGCCCTGAGAAAATCCGACGAAAATACAGCCGCGATCGCCTCTTACGACAAAGCGATCGAACTCAAACCAGACTTGCATCAAGCCTGGTACAACCGCGGCTTAGCCCTAGCCGATGAAAAACTCTACCCGGAAGCCGTCGCCTCCTACGACAAAACCCTGCAACTACGGCCGAATTCCGCTGAAGCCTGGAACAAACGCGGCACGGCGATCGCACAAATGGGACAATTTGAAGAAGCGATCGCATCCTGGGACAAAGCCCTCGCACTCAAGCCAAATGACAGCGAAACCTTTTACAACCGAGGCTTAGCCTTCGCCAACTTACAACGCTTTGAAGAAGCAATTGTCTCTTGGGACAAAACCGTAGAGTTGCAGCCAGACAACACCGAAGCCTGGTACAACCGCGCCGTCGCCCTCAAAAAAATCCAACGATTTACCGACGCGATCGCCTCCTACGATAAAATCATCGCACTCACACCCGACGATCCAAACCTGTACTATCAAAAAGCTTGCATTTACGCCCTAGAAAAAGCAGCAGGCGATCGCACAAACAGCCCCGAAGCTTTAGCAACCATCACCGACAAAGCGATCGAAAATCTGTCAAAGGCGATCGAACTCAATCCGCATAAATACCGGAAATTGTGCAAAAATGACTCTAAATTGCGTACAATACGGGAAGAAGTGCGGTTTTTAGCTTGATTTCAGGGTAGCTATGATTGATGGATACGGATGCCGCACTGCAACCTTTGTAGGCAAAACAGCACCATAAACGCCCATCATGCAAACCCTAGACAAAACTCAAGCAAAATTCGCTCAACTGGCAGCCCACCTCAGAGAAGTTAATGACATCGAATCAGTCTCGTCACTGCTGCATTGGGATCAAGCAACTTATATGCCCGCCAAAGGTGCAAGTGCCAGAGGCCGCCAGTTAGCTACACTTAAACAAATATCCCACGAAAAATTTACAGATCCAAAAATAGGTGAACTCCTAGAAGACTTGCGTTTCTACGAACAAACCCTCCCCTACGACTCCACCGCAGCCAGCCTAATCCGCATAGCCCGCAGAGACTACGATCGCGCCTCCAGAGTCCCCGCAACCTTCATGTCCGCACTCTGCCGCCACCAAGCCGACTGCTACGAAGCTTGGGCCGCGGCCAGGGCAGCCAACAACTTCGCAGCCGTTGAGCCGTATCTCGAAAAAACCCTAGAATTAAGCAGGCAATACGCCGATTTTTTTCCCGGCTACGAACACATTGCCGATCCTTTGATCGATCGTAGCGACTACGGCATGAAAGTATCGCTGTTGCGCCCGCTTTTCGCCAAACTGCGTCAAGAATTAGTGCCGATAGTCGAAGCCATCACCTCGCAACCTCCCGCCGACGACTCCTGCTTGCACCAAGACTTCCCAGAATCCCAGCAACTAGAATTCACCCGTAAAGTCGTAGAACGCATGGGGTACGACTTCCAACGGGGACGGCAAGACACCACCCTGCACCCGTTCATGACCAACTTCTCCATAGACGACGTGCGAATTACCACCCGCGTCTATGAAGACCACTTGGATCAAGCTTTGTTCAGCAGCATCCACGAAGCCGGACACGCCCTCTACGAACTCGGAAATTCCCCGGAATTTGAAGGTACCCTTCTGGCAGGTGGCATTTCCTCCGGCGTCCACGAAAGTCAATCGCGACTTTGGGAAAATATGGTCGGGCGCAGCCGCGGTTTTTGGGAATGTTTCTATCCGCAACTCCAAGGCATATTTTTGCGACAGTTGGGACACGTATCCACTGACGCATTTTACCGGGCCATTAACAAAGTCTCGCGATCGCTCATCCGCACCGACGCTGACGAAGTAACCTACAATCTCCACGTCGCCATCCGCTTTGACCTAGAATTGGCAATGGTAGAGGGAAAACTAGCAGTCCGAGACCTCCCTGAAGCCTGGAACGAACGCTATAGAACCGACATCGGCGTTGTCCCCGCCACAGACAGCGAAGGCGCGATGCAAGATGTTCACTGGTATGTTGGTACGATCGGCGGAATGTTCCAAGGTTACACCCTCGGCAACTTGATGAGCGCCCAATTCTACGAAACAGCAGTAAAACTCAATCCTGAAATTCCCGTAGAAATAGAACGGGGCAATTTTAGCGTACTCCACAACTGGCTAAAACAAAACATCTACCAGCACGGCCGTAAATACACCGCTGTCGAATTGATCGATCGCGTTACCGGTTCACCTTTAACTATCGATCCCTTTATCCGTTACATTCGCCACAAATACGGGGAGTTTTATGTCATTTGAGGGATAGCAATGTAAAATTGCAGGCTTTTAAATTACCTAAAAAAAACAGGCGATACTAACTTGTATCGCCCCCCCTTAGAGCGAATCTCAAAGAAGATATAAAATTAAGCGGCTACCTATATCAGAACTGTTTCAGGCTGTTATGGCCAGCGACAAAAAATCCGACTTGCGTCAGTTTGCCAGCAATTGACGCGCTTTGGGCAACAAATATTTGCTGCGAAACGATATAGTTAACACTTTTGTTGCCTACTGCACCAAATAGGAAAAGCCCGAACAGTTTTATCAATCTTCCCTAAATTCAACGTAGTGCCGCCGGGAGTCAACGAAAGTGTCTACTTTCCCTACACGCGGATAGAAGACCGGGTGCAAGGCGATCGCGATCGGCCGGGCGAACTGCTGTTTACTCTAGAAGACCCGGAACAAGTATTTGGAAAACTCGACGACCCGCAAAAGCGCCCTTTATTTTCGATGGCCAGGCTCGATCGCATTAAAAACATGACAGGCTTAGCAGAATTGTTCGCAAAAAGCCAGGAATTGCAAGAAAAATGCAACTTAATTCTAGTAGCTGGCAAGTTGCGAGTCGAAGAAACCGAAGACTACGAAGAAGCAGAAGAAATTAAAAAACTCTACGCAATTATCGACCAATACAACCTTCACGGTAAAATTCGCTGGTTGGGGGTGAGGCTTTCCAAAAGCCTGTCCGGCGAAATCTACCGGGTAATCGCCGACGCCCAAGGTATATTTGTTCAGCCAGCCTTATTTGAAGCTTTCGGCTTGACAATTCTCGAAGCAATGATTACCGGCATTCCCACTTTTGGGACGCAGTTTGGCGGCCCGCTGGAAATCATTCAAGATGGCGTAAATTGGTTTTATATCAACCCGACCAACAACCAGGAAACCGCCAAAAAAATACTAGATTTTTTATCGAAATGCGAAGAAAATCCCAACTATTGGTATGAAATTTCAACGCGAGGAATTGACAGAGTTTACAGCACGTATACCTGGAAAATTCACACTACCAAGCTGCTGACACTGGCCCGGACTTACGGTTTCTGGAACTACTCGTCCAAGGAAAACCGCGAAGATATGCTCCGTTACATAGAATCGCTGTTTTATCTCATTTACAAGCCAAGAGCAAAGGCTTTATTGGCAGAACACGCAAATCGATAAGTCGCGAGTTTGGCTTTTTATATCAAATCCGTTGGTATCGGAATTATTCCTCTCTCTCTTCCCTTTCTCTGTATCCTCTGCGTCAAGAGGGGTTTAATAATTCCGATACAACTGAGATGTTGTACCATTCTCAAGAACAGGCAAGATGCCTGTTCCACAAGAGATGAATTTTATTGTGGAACAGGCATCTTGCCTGTTCCTAAACAAGTAATTGAGAATGGTGCAACATCTCAGATACAACCGAAATTGATATTACGGGGAGATTAAAGGAAAAAACTTCGCCTTTCATAGATCAACTTTGTACAAAATACGCCTGTAAAGATTTGTGAATGACTGCCGACTTTGTACCATAAGACTGAGGCTAAAAGATGTGGTTTATACGAAAATGTGGGCTTTGGTAACGAAACATCTCGGAATCAATCGGCTTTATTAGGAATAATGCGAACCGGCCCTACTTCTAACAGGTAACTTCTGAGTGCTGGTGTCCCCATTGCCGAAATTCTAGAAACCGGGGCAGATATAGCAACCGCGACAGACGCTTAGAACTTTCTTAATGGCTCAAACCAATGCGGTCTATTACCCCTTCTCTCGGACTTCTTGTTACCCGATCGCGAAGTCGAAGGGCATTCTTCCTTCTTGCTTCTGCTATATGTCTCAGAAAGCTGTCCGGGTAATACAATTAGATTTAGAAACATGAAAACAGCGAAACCTTGTCAAACCTCACTAACAGGATGAAATTTATGCGTGTGACTACTGTTACAATTTTCAGCTTGATTGCTCTGCTCGCTCCCGGCTTAACCCGAAAGGCAATTGCTGCTTTTGACTCCGAACCCTTGGTGCAGGAAGAGTACCGCAGAGACTTTACGGCTCCCGCCGAGCCGGGTGCGTCAGCATCGCCGGAGGGAAAGTCCAAAGCAGATATGTTTAACAAGCCTTTTTACGCGGGCGAGCAGGCGCCAGTGAAAAAGGAAAAAACTATCTCGGCGGGTGCTGACGGGCCAGAAGTTGCAGCCATACAGCAGCGCTTGCAGGTGCACAGTTTCAAGGTGGGGACGATCGACGGTACCTATGGCTCTCGCACCCGATCGGCGGTTCGTGCTTTTCAGCAGTCTAAGGGTTTGAACGCAGATGGCATTGTGGATAAAGAAACTTGGACAGCTTTAGCAGCAGATCCAGCGTCGGCTTCTGAAACTGTGCAGAGCAATGCTCCAACTCTGAGCAATGCTGCTGTTGCCGACAATCCTCCAACTCTTCTGAATAAAGGCGCTGTCGGTTCCAAGGTGAAGACGCTACAGGTGCGTTTGGAAATGCAGGGTTACGATCCGGGCCCGATCGACGGCATTTTTGGCGCTCGCACTGCTACGGCTGTCAAGAACTTTCAGGAGTATAAGGGTTTAATGGCTAATGGCATGGTGGACGAAACAACCTGGAAGGCGCTCGGCCAAAAGTAAGTGACAAGTGAAAAATACGGAAAATTGCTGTGGCGATAACTCATCATTGAACCCGGTGTTCAAAAATGACCGGGTTTCTCGATGTTGGGCGATCGAGCAATTTGGTCATCAGCCAGCCGATTTATCAGTGGATCGCTTCCTTCAATCTAAAATCTAAAATCTAAAATCTAAAATCGATGTTGGGCGATCGAGCAATTTGGTCATCAGCCTGCGGATTTATCAGTGGGTCGCTTCCTTCAATCTAAAATCTAAAATCTAAAATCTAAAATCGATGTTGGGCGATCGAGCTATAGCGGTTCTCAAGCGTTGTGAGGTATGGGGGCGAGTCCTATGCCCTATGTCCTATGCCCGCGAGAGCACCTCATGTTAGTGATAAAGGCTATATGTGGTCATCAGCCTGCGGATTTATCAGTGGATCGCTTTCTTCAATCTAAAATCTAAAATCTAAAATCTAAAATCGATTGACCGATCGCTCTGTTGTGTGTTATAGTATTTAAATGTCAAAATGCGGATATGGCGGAATTGGCAGACGCGCCAGATTTAGGTTCTGGTTCCGAGAGGAGTGAAGGTTCAAGTCCTTTTATCCGCATACTATCTAATACTTTATAAATCAAGGGTTTGAGGTTCATGCAACCAAGAATCCCGTTTTTAGCTCATCTTTCGCTGACTCTTGCGAGTAAGGCTGTAGATCCAAACACTCTGTGCGATCGCAATGTTCGAGCATTTGCGTATCCTTGACTGTGATTTTGTAACTTCTGATGATGCCGATCAGGCGAATCAAGGGATTCCCGATCACCAGTAGAATAGTAGATGGCTAAAACAGGAAGTTTAGATATGGGACTTAATGAGTATTTTGATTTCTTAGCACCGGATGATATTCGTATTAAAGGACATCGCATCGGGATTGAGACGGTACTGTATGAGTATATTTATCGGGAACGCACCCCAGAAGAAATTCAGCAACTCTATCCCTCTCTCAGTTTAGCCGAAGTTTATACGACTATTTTGTATTATTTACAAAATCAAGAATCAGTAAGTAGATATTTGCAAGATTGGTTGGAGTGGTCGCATCAGCAGCGAAAAATGCAAGCAGCAAATCCCCATCCTGCAGCAGAAAGATTGCGAAAATTGAAAGCTGAACGGGAAAGGCAAACCGCGATCCAGGGTGCTTGAGGAATGGCACTTAAATATTTGATGGATGAGAATGTTACGCCCATTTATGCTACACAGCTTCGCCGGAAACGCAACTAATACCAAGACCGAATCATTCATCTCCCCTTAACATAAATCCACACTCCGATCGCGTTCTAGAGAATGCTTGGCGTTATTACGATCGCCATCACGAAGAAATCGATCGCCTCATTGTTGCTCATCAAACCAATGATTGAAAGCGTGAGGCTGTATTAAGAGTGAAAATTTTGCGATCGCAATCAGATGATGCGCGGGTGGCCAGAAACCGGGTTTTTGCCCAGAAGACGCTATGCAGCCGTAGAAACCGGAAAAACCCGGTTTCTTGGGTTTTTCTCCGTAACTCCTACTTGTGTACAAGCGATTTCTATCGCCGATTTTTATCTTAACTTTTTGAGTTTCTTCAAGTGCGATCGTCTCAAATTTTCCACCAACCCCCGCAACTGGTTCAAATTACCCGCTTCCCCGCCATACTTCCAGCGCACGTAAGCTTGCGAAACTTCATCAATCACCTCACCCTCATCAGTGGGATGATTCCCGCGCATAGCCTCAGCATACTCCAAAGGCGTTTGAGCGCGAGGTTTCACAAATCCCCTACTCGCCAAATCCTTCAGCATTTCCTGATAAACCCCCTCCACCGGCGGCAACTTCGCCAGCCAGCGGCGGTGGCGCCACTTGCGCCACACTTGCCAAATTAACCAGCCAATAAAGCCAAAGGCGATCGCAGCAATCAAACCAGTAAATAACCCCACCCAACCCCTAGCAAACTGTCCCAGAAACCAGCCCACAATCAAAGTTATCCAGCCAATTAGAAAACCTATAACTGAATCCAGCCCGCTTCTGAGAGGAGTCGGTAGCCAACCCGCGATCCACTTCCAAAACGATTCCAGCGCACTAAAAGTCTGGTTGTCTTCCACCGAAGCCGGAATCAGCGGATAACCGGGAATCGGATTAAAACCAAACCAGCCGTGATTGGGAAAATATACCTCCGTCATCAAAAAAGCGTCGGTATTTTTCACAACATAGTAACCAGTAAACGGGTTGAATTCCCCCGTATCGAAACCGCCAGCCAGCCGCGCCGGAATCCCGATCGATCTGAGCATAATTGTCAGTACCGTCGAAAAGTGGTCTGGATATCCCCCTGTAACTTTTTTGCCGTCCTGGGTGTTTTTGTAGCCAAACAGAAAACCCTCGACTAAATCTTCACCTTCTTCTAAGTAAGGCAAAGCTTTTTCTATTTTGTAATTCGGATTTTGCTTTAAATATTGAGCCAAATACAAAGCTTTTTCGTAAGGAGAATCTATCGGTCTTTCCGACTGAGATACTCTAGTTCTTGCCGCCAAGATTTCTTCAGTTTTTTCTCGCACCTTTTGGGCAATTTCCGGGGGCACATCCAAATAAAACTTGCGAATATTTTTCGGGTAATTAGTACCAGTTTTCCCCAACAAAGAGCGATCGCGAAAAGGCACATTAGAAATCACTGTATAAGTCACACCCTCTCCCAATTCCGCAGGCGCTCGCAAACCCCCCTCCGCATCAACGGCCACCTCTGGACTCGGAAAATAAAGCTCCTTCGGCTTGTTTAAAGCCGGAATCAAATTCGGCATTGGAGCAACAATAGTATAACTTTGAATCACCTCTTGATTCCGAGGCGCATTGGGAAACGGATTCAGATAAAATTGATAAGACCAGCTAGGTCTAGTCACCTTTTGAGCTTGTTCGTTGCGAGAAATTTCCCAACCCTGACCGGTGTATTTGTCAAAGCCTAATACTCGCCAAAAACCTGCAGCCTGCGATCGCACCCGCATCACCACTTGGGGTTTCATTTCCCCCCGCAAATTTTGATTAATGCGCTGGTTGAAACCGTAATAAAAAGTAGAGTCTACCTCTCCTGGCCCAGAGTCTGGGTTTCTCCCCGTTCCTCCGCCAGTTCCTTTTTCATTTCCCCCTCTAACATACCCCGGATTCAGAATGCTGCGCTCGTCAAACTCCCCCTGATATTCAATAGGAGCACTCACCGGAAAAGTCCGCAACTGATAGCCAGGGAGGCGTGGCAAAAACGCAAAAATAGTCAGCCCCAACCCGACAGTTATCAGCAGCAGCCAAGCAAAATACTTTGGGGATAAAGTAGCAGCAAATAGCGACAGGCTTTCATTTTTTCCTTTACCTTGTGCTTTTTCGCCAATGGCTTCTGGCTTCAAAAATCCCAAGCGCGATCGATAATCCAAAACCAAAGTTGGAAGCGCTAAAGCCAAAAACACCAACAATAGCGGCGCAAAAGTCAAGGTTTGGCTGAGAGTCGCTGCTACCCCTAACAAAATTAGCCCGATTACCATCGAATAGCCTAAATCCTTGCGGCGAGGCAAATCGAAACTGTGCAGCACTTGAAGTTGGATTAACAGTTGCGCCAAAACTAACCGCGTATCATTCAATTCTCCCACCAAGCGGCTAAAAAAAGCGAACAGGGCCACCAGCATTCCAATAGCTATGCAGAACTTAGCAGCTACATTGCGATCGCGGCGGCGGTACCAACTCCAAGTTGCTCCCACAATACTAACAGGCACAGCCCACAGGTTCAGGGCTTCTTCAGCAGCAACGTCAGTAGCTACAATCCCCACAATTACCAACAACTGAACTAGGATTCGCAGCAGCAAAGAATCCTCAATCACCGGCGGAGGCATGGCCTCAATCTGCTCCCACAGCTTACCCAAAACAGGTATATTTCGCAGGTTATCAGTTGTCATGTGCACCCATCCAACTATTTTAGATTTCAGATTTTAGATTTTAGATTGAATCCACAGATTAATCTGGATTTTACCTAATATCTAAATCTTATTTCCCTGTCAAACGATTTTAGATTTTAGATTTTAGATTTTAGATTTTAGATTGAACCCACAGATTAATCTGGGTTTTAACTAATATCTAAATCTTATTTCTCGGTCAAACCATTTTAGATTTTGGATTTTAGATTGAATCCACAGATTAATCTGGGTTTTAACTAATCTCCAAATCTTATTCCTCTGTCATTAGATTTTAGATTCACTCCACAGATGAATCTGAGGGCTTGAACTAATATCTAATTTTTTTTTGCTTTCCACGACCGAAGTCGAGGGATTGCATCTGTTTTGTGTGAGGTCAAACCACAGAGTAAAAAGCTAAATTCTTTACTCTAATTATACCTTTCTAGTTGCTATCTTGTCCTGTCCAAATTGGACGAATAGCAAACATCAAAGGTCTGGTATCGAAGTTTTGGAATCGAACTTCTAGAGCATAAGTCTTGTTAGGTTGCGGGTCAAACAACTCCACACTTAAATGCCCGGAATTCGGACGATGTGCAGTTGCTTCGGCATCTCCTCCCTTGAGTTCCAAACTTCCTGCCCCCGGAAATTGGCACTCAACTCTTAAACACGGCATTGGCTGTTCTCTGTTGCGGTTCGACAGATATTGAGCCTCCAGAGTCAGCGCACCCAAACCAGTCAGCCACTCCCGCGAAACCGGTGGCTGATTTACAGGACAATCGAGAGTTAGAGACTCAATGATTTCCTTGGCGGCCAACAGCGACAGCACCATTTGTTGATCGGTACTCGCTGCTTCGTAATTCGGGAAATCTTCTAAATCTAGAAGTCCCCGCAAAGAACCTCGGAGCACTAAACCAGCTAACTCGTTGAGTTCCTGAGACTGGCCCGGAAATAAGCCATCTACAGCGCGAACTAACTTCGAGCCTTGCCGCAGCGACGACATTACCAATTCCTGACAAGGTTCTAGCAGTTGAGCAAAAACCCCTTGGGCGATCGGAATTGGCAGGCGGCCCCACCTGATATTTTGTAGTTGGGGAGTCCAGAGGTGTAGGGGGGGAACCCATTGCGGGGCTACATCGTCTGGGTAATCGTGGTCGTAGCTTTTGAATTCTGTTTCCCAGGGGAACAGCGGCGGGTTAGATTCAATTTCGGCTCTAAGCCTTTCTTTTAACAAGGTCTGAAAACGGTCTTGCACGGTCGGTATTTCTCCAATTGTCAGCGGTTGTGCGGGTGCATTGTTGTGCGCCCCCACTTGATAGTCCAGCGGGTCTGGTTCGTCCCATTCCCAGTATTCCACCCCGGAATTGTCTTCTGTGTCGCCCCACTCTTGTGAGCGAGGGGATGGATTGAGGTTTTCCTCATCTTCGCTAGAGGCATTCGCGATCGGCGCCTGCAATATCCAGTCTAAAAAATGGCGATCGAAAGCCTCTGCATCCCTGTTCGTTTCGTTATTCATCACTAGATGCCCCTTCTCCGGAATCTGAACGATTTCGCAATTCCCACGCAAGTTCCAGCAATTTAAACCACCGCTTCTGTACCTGGGCTACCGTGCTGCCCAGGGTTTGGGCGATCGCTGACTCTGACAGACCCTGTTGTTTCAACTTTAGCAAACGCTGTCCCTCTGGGCCAATTTGCTCGCCAAACGCCTGCCACTGAGAAGGCAGCAAACCCAAATTGCGATCTAAGTCTGCTTCCAGCCACTGGTGAACGAGTTCCCAGCGGTGCGACATGGCGAACCTGAGCAAATGGTACTTGAAGCGCTGCTGCAAATAGTCTCTTTGGCGGGGAGTTATGCCCAGAAGCGACTCTATTTCATTAGTCGGCAAGTCTTGCAAGCGCAGCACGAAGTAATCGGCGCAGTCTTGTTGGTTGCGATCTTTCAAGTAAGCGACTAATTCGTCAATCACGTTTTGCCGCAGAGATTCTGACTCGTCGCCTTGGGGGCGAATTGCAGCGGAACCCTGTCCGGCCATCGCTTCCCGCACGGAGTGCACCGAGGTATCGTTCCAAGTTTGGTCGGAATCAGAAGCCCCTCCGTCGGCGGCTTGTTCCATATCTACGGAGGTTTCTTTGGGCTGCTGCTGGGAAAAGGTTTGGGCCCGTAAAATAATGAGTTGCTGGCTGCGGTTCCGAGGTAAAGGAATGCGCCGCTTGCCGAAGCGCTCTACAAAGGCCATGTACTCTGCTAGTTCTAAGCGAGTGCGGGGACTGTAGGTAGGTGGTAGTTGGGTTTCGCGCCGGAATGCCTTTAAAGCTTCCAGATAAAATCCTTGCAAAAAATCTTTGATCAGTTCTACTCGCGCCTGATAGCTAGACTGCACCTGCGGAGGGGTGATGTAGCGATAGACGATCGCGCTGAGGGTACTGTGCAATTCTACTCTACCGGGCCCGGAGCCTAAATTGTAATAGTGGAGGCATTGTTGCAAGCGGTGCTGAGCGAGGGTCTGGGCTGAACCTTCTATATCTCCAGAGGCTTGAATCCGCTGGCTTTCTGTGCATATCCTGTTGACTTCTGCTGCGAGTCGCCCTGCTACATCTTGGCAGTTCTGCTCAGACGCGCGAGTGGACTTTTTGAGTTCGTCTAACAGCCGTTCAAATATGGTTTCCACGCTCTGGCAGATTTCCCGCATGATGGTTTACAGCTAACATTGACATCCACCCCGGCGTAAACGCACGGGGATTCCTAAGACTCACGACTTAGGTTTCTGCTTCCGTCCCTGACGGGGATTTCGCACCAGCCTTAACAGATTTACTCTGTTCTGGTCTTACGGTCGCTCCACAGACTGACACGGCAAGCCCTGCCGCCAAAATATTTTTTGCCGCATTAATATCTCGGTCATGGTGAGTGTCGCAATTAGGACAATCCCATTCCCGGATATTTAACGGCATCTTGTCAACGATGTGTCCGCAATTGCCACACCGTTTAGAACTCGGAAACCAGCGATCGATCTTAATTAAAGTACGGCTGTACCACTTACACTTGTATTCAAGTTGTCCGACTAATTCCCCCCAACTTGCATCACTTATAGAAGCGGCAAGTTTGGGATTTTTAACCATATTCTTCACAGCTAAGCCTTCTACGGCGATGGTTTGGTTTTCACACACCAACCGCGTTGTTAACTTGTGAAGACTATCTTTCCTTGCATCAGTGATTTCTTGATGCACTTTCGCTACTTTAAGCCGTGCTTTGTGACGGTTGTTTGACCCTTTTTGCTTGCGACTTAAAGATTTTTGCGCTTTTCTAAGTTTGCGATATTTTGCCTTGAATCCTTTGGGATTGGCAATCTTTTCGCCAGTGCTTAGAGTGAGCAAGCTTGTAACTCCCAGGTCGATACCAACTTGACTGCCTGACTGAGGTAATGCTTCAATTTCAACATTCACCAACAGAGAAACTGACCACCTACCTGATGGTGCAAGCTTCACGCTTAAGGTTGATGGTGTTGCACCATCAGGTAGTGTCCGGCTCCAACGAATTGGTAACGCTTGTGTGCTTTTTGCTAGGTAGACTTGTCCATCTCTGAACTTAAATGCTGACTTGGTAAATTCTGCACTACCACCATTGCGTTTCTTTTTGAAGTTAGGATATTTGGCCCGCCCATCAAAAAAGTTGGTATAAGCCGTTTGTAAATGTCTCAAACATTGCTGCAATGGCACACAGCTAACTTCATTGAGAAAATTCAACTCTTCTGTTTTCTTCCATTCGGTTAACATTGAAGAAGTCTCAGCATAGCCTACCCGTTTCTGTTCTTCGTACCAAGCTTCAGTTCTTGTGGCTAAAGCACGGTTGTAGACCAAACGAACACAACCCAAAGTACGTCGCAACAAACTTTCTTGTTCCGGCGTTGGGTAGAATCGATAGCTGAAGGCTTTTAGTGTCATACTTATTTTAAGTACACCATTTCACATACTAGCACGTCTTGGGTGAAATGGTAGGTATTAACAAAAATTCATGTAAAGCCGTCCTAGAAGGACGGGGTTTCAAACCCAAATTTCTGATGAAAGTAGCACAGTTAGTAAAAGTATGGATCAATCTTTCCTACGGCTACTTTAGCCCGTATTCCCCACATAGGAAAAACTGTAATGCCCTCGATCTCCTCCTCGCTGCAAACGCTGAGGACTGCTTTTTTTTAATCTGTCCTGACACGCCATCCGCCAAAAACCAGGTTTCAACAATTGTCACTGCAACGATGGTTCATCAGAGGGTCTGGTTTGACAAAGCCTTCATGCACCTGCGGGCCCAAAACGCGGCACTGCGGTTGATACCTTCGGCTTAGTGGTGTTGGTGGTCACAGCAGCAAGTGTTCCTGAAGGTGAAGCTAGCACACAACTTCTCCCGGCGTCTACTAGATGGGACAAAGGGTTTCACGGCTGTATTTGATCTGGGTCTTCCGCCACTTTTGCCATAAAGTTTCGACGGCGATCGCCCGTCTGTTTCTTGGCAGCATCCTTGAACGTGGATTGAAGGGTTTGAGTCAATATCATTTGTAGCATCCCAATCACACAGATCAGAACCGCTCATGTCCGAAAATCTGTTTCCTAGCCTTCTAGGATATAATGGGGTGATATTTAATTGCAAGTCCGTTATGCCGTCATTTAAACCCGCCCGCACAATTAAGTGTGTGTGATGTTCGTTACCTTCGGCATAAATTCCTTAATTTTTATTAACAATCAGAGTGCAGCCTTTTTATATAGCGGGATTGAGCGGGGACTCACCTGCCGCCCAATCGGTGTGATCGCCAAACAAAGGCGCTTCGGAACAATAAGTTTGAGTGCATCTATCTAAAGGTATCAATATTGCAATTACTTTAACCTGAAAAGCAGATATTTTACTAAAGTGCGATCGTCTTCGATCGTCCTCTGGGTTGATGTAAGTGACGGGCGAAATTTGTTCTAATAGTAAAGTTAGATTTGAAGGAACAATTTTCAATGCGTAAGTTAAACATAGGTCTATCTGACGAGCAACGTGCAGGCGTTATCGAACTATTGAATCACGACTTGGCAGATGCTTATCTGCTGTTAATCAAAACCAAAAAGTATCACTGGGATGTAGTGGGCCCGCAGTTTCGATCGCTCCACCAGTTGTGGGAAGAACACTATCAGGCGTTAACACTAAATATCGATGCTATGGCTGAACGGGTGAGAACTTTAGGTGGCTATCCAATTGGTACTGCTGAGGGTTTTCTGAAGTATGGCTCGATTAAAGAACATATCGGCGATTTGCCTTTGGCTACGGAAATGGTAGCGCGTTTAGTTGATGACCACGAACTGATTATTCGCAATCTCCGCAAACACGTAGAACAGTGCGGTGAAGAGTTTAAGGATGACGGAACCGCTGACTTTTTGACGGGTTTGATGGAACAGCACGAGCAAATGGCTTGGATGTTGCGCTCGTTTATTGAAGGGGAATCCCTTGCGCCAGATGGTAAGCAGCCGCAAGCTCAAACTGCTACAGCTTCTCACGCTTAGAGAGATTAAGTAGAAGGAAGAAGGAAGAAGTAAGAAGGAAGAATGGAAAATTTAGATTTTTTTATTTAACCCTCTTTCCTCATTCTTGATCGACCAACCAGGCAGAATTAAACGCCCTCTAGCTTCCTCAAAAACCCGGTTTCTTCAAAAAACCGGGTTTTTCAATTTTGGGTTTATGTAGATTTTCGATTTCCTAAACTATTGAATCGCATTCTTTCGTATACCTGCGATGGCAACATTCTGTGAGCTTTCGTTCGCGCCTCAGTCCTAGCAACTGTCCTCCCTTCACTCGATTCTGATGCTTTTTTTAACTCTAACCCAGCTTCAGTTGGCGCTGTAACTATTATTGTTAATATACTTTTTATTGACAGCAGATACAAATTATGGCGCAAAAGTGCCATTGATAAATCTTCTTTGAACGCTCGATACAGCCAAGATAATGTACTCCGGTGATTGCCACTGCGGTTGCTTTTGACAGCTAAGGAATGAGAATTAAATAACTTCCACTCTTGAAAGTGGGACGGGCGGGACGCCCATCCCACAATAATAATTAAAATTGTAAGTTATTTAATTCGCGATCCTAAGTAAATGTAAAAGTTGCTGCTATAGCAGCGATAAATGCTGCTGGGAATTTCGGGATGTTGCTGCCGGATATCTGCCATAATTAAAGAGTGAGATTTTGCCATTGCTGCATAGGATCGCGAATTAAATAATTTACACAATGAAAGTGGGTTGGGCGTCCCGCCCCCCTTTCTGGACGGGCGGGACGCCCATCCCACAAGAACCATCACGCATTCTAAGTTATTTAATTCTCATTCCTAAGCTGGTATGATGACTGAAACTAAGGGCTGATTTAAAGTGTTTTGGAAGGTTTTCATGTAATATAAAAACTTGTTTATGTAAAAGTTTTGGTTCAAAGGGAACTAGCTAAGAGTATGTTAGCAAATTACCAAAGCTCGATCGTACAGTGTCGGAAATTTTAAGACGTATATTTAAATTATATTGCCAAAAGTCATAAAGTGTGCATTGAGTCCGCAGTCGCGATCGAGACTTGGGGCAGCAGTCACTCGCGGATGAGGTCTGTAAAAGAAATTGTACCGCGCAAGTCCTGACAGTTCGTGGGTATCCGTATAAACGATGTTGGATTTTATACGGTGTGCCTACTTATAAAATCAAAGTCTTGTGTATGGCAACACAGCCACACCAAAATGCTGCAGGGGCTTTTTCCGAAGTTTACACAAACAATGATATATTTAAAGATTTTGTAAAGGTGTTGTCTACATCAGGTCACTCTCAGCAAGAGATGGCGTAAAATAGAAGTAAGAATGGGGAAAATTAAATCGAGAATACCAGCAAAAAATATAGTTGAAGATCAACAAAAATCGAGTTATAAATAAAAAAGTAGAGCTGATTTTACCCTTTGTAAAGTAGCACCCATAAAATTCCAGCAAATTTTAGCCCCTGCAATTTAAACAATTTAGGTAATGATTTCTACCGCCGACCCCACTGTATCCGTTATTATCCCAGTCCACAACGGGGGCTCTTACTTCCGCACCTGTTTGTCAAAACTGGCTCAAACTGTGCCCAGGCCGATCGAGATTATTGTAGTAGCAGATGGTGAAAGCGACGGTTCTTGGCGTCTAGCCCAGGAATTCGGCGCCAAAGTGATCAGGATTCCCGAATGCGGAGGGCCAGCGCGCGCCAGAAATTTGGGTGCCCAGGCTGCAAAGGGAGATATTCTGTTTTTTGTGGATGCTGATGTCGCTGTTTGTCCAGAAGCTGTGGGCTATGCGATATCGGTGTTCAAAAATAATCCCTACTTAGCTGCTTTCATCGGCTCTTACGACGATGATCCTGGAGATCCTGATTTTCTATCACAGTACAGGAACTTGCTCCACCACTACGTGCACCAAACAGGTAACGAAGAAGCTTCGACTTTTTGGGGCGCTTGCGGAGTGATTCGTCGGGAAATTTTTTTGCAAATGGGTGGCTTTAATGAGAGTTACCGCCAAGCTTCGATCGAAGATATTGAGTTCGGCTACCGTTTGAAACAAGCAGGTTATAACATTCGGCTGTGCAAAACATTGCAGGTGAAGCATTTAAAGCGGTGGAAACCTATGGGTATGGTGAAAGCTGACTTTTTCTACCGAGCGCTGCCTTGGACAGAACTGATTTGGCGCGATCGCAAATTGAATAACGACCTCAACTTGCAAGTCTCGAACCGCATCAGCGTGATTTTAACTTATGCAGTCCTGCTGGCAACTTTGGGAACCTGCTGGTCGGTGAGCTTTCTGCTACTGGCTGGTTTGCTGGCAATACCGCTGGTAGCAATTAATGCACCGCTTTACCGATTTTTTCACCGTAAACACGGTATCCTATTTGCCCTGAAAACTATTCCGTGGCACTGGCTTTTCTACTTTTACAGCGGACTGGCATTCGCGATCGGCACGGGTCGCTACTTATACCAAAAAAAGCCTGTGACTGGCAAAGTTAGCTTGCCAGTATCCGCTCAATAAATCAAGGCAAATTGTCCTTCAAAATCAGGTAGCTCAATAGGTTCTCAGGGTATTCACGGGTGCATCTGTAACTTGGACAAGTTATAAATAATTGTATGGTTCGATAAAAAAGCTGGAGGTAGGCTGAGTGAAACATTATCCGGTTGCGATCGTCGGTGCAGGCCCTGCGGGCTTGACTGCTGCCTACGAGCTAGTCAAGGAAGGCATCATCCCTGTTGTACTAGAAAAAGGTGATAAAGTTGGGGGAATAGCTCGCACAGAAACCTACAAAGGCTATCGTTTCGACATTGGCGGCCACCGCTTTTATACTAAAGTTGAAGCCGTGCAGCAGTTGTGGCAAGAGGTACTGGGAAATGAGTTTATTAAAGTGCCACGATTGTCGCGAATTTTTTATCGAGGTAAATTTTTCAACTATCCGATTAGTGCCTTCAATACTCTCTTTAATTTGGGCATAATTGAGAGTACGCTGATTATTTTGAGTTATCTGAAAGTGAGAATTTGGCCACTTACGGAAGAAAAAACTTTTGAACAATGGGTTATCAATCGTTTTGGCGAACGCTTGTATAAAACATTTTTTAAGACTTACACTGAAAAAGTTTGGGGCATTCCTTGTTCGGAAATTCAAGCAGATTGGGCGGCGCAGCGGATTAAAGGATTGTCGCTGACGACAGCAATTATTAATGCTTTGTTTGGCAGCAACGACACTAAAACATTAATCAAAGAGTTTGATTATCCGGCTTTGGGGCCGGGGATGATGTGGGAAAAGTTCGCGGAAGCTGTGGAGAATAAAGACGGCAAAGTTTATCTCGATACTAAAGTGATTAGCTTTGAGCGTGAAGGTAATAAGATTAAAAGTATTACTGCGGAGCAAAACGGAGAATTAGTTCAATATTCGGCGGATAATTTCATTACGAGTATGCCGATATCGGCGCTGGTAGCAAGAATGAAACCGCAGCCCCCCGAAGAGGTGTTGCACGCCGCGCGATCGCTCAAATATCGAGATTTTTTGATTGTAGCGCTGATTGTCGATCGCAAGGATTTGTTTCCTGACAACTGGATTTACATTCACTCCCCCGAAGCCAAAGTTGGACGAATTCAAAACTTTAAAAATTGGAGCGCCGCTTTAGTTCCCGATGCCAGCAAAAGTTGTTTAGGAATGGAATATTTCTGTAGCGTAGGCGACGAGATTTGGGAAATGTCGGACGCGGAACTTATCGAATTAGCAACTCGCGAGTTGGTGGGTTTGGGGTTAGCAACAACTGCTGAGGTGGAAGATGGAGTTGTCATACGGCAACTTAAAGCTTATCCAGTTTATGATGGGGAATATCGAGGACACTTGCAGGTACTTGAAGGTTTTTTGAAGGGATTTGAGAATTTGCAGACGATCGGGCGCAACGGTATGCACCGATACAATAATCAAGACCATTCTATGCTGACGGGGATGCTGGCTGTGAGAAATATTCTCGGCGAAAAGCACGATTTGTGGGATGTGAATACGGAGCGATCGTACTATGAAGATTTTAGTGTCGATCGCTCAAAGGACAAAAAGGATTCGGATTTGATTTCGCAGTCAACATAGCCAGCCGAAATAGGGATTGCCATGAAAAAAGCGAACCTGCCAAACTTAATCGGCTTCGCAGCAAGCATCTTCGTGCTCCTGCTTTCAGTGCAGTGGTTTGTCCCTATCCAACTCGACTTAATCGAAGCGATCGCGGCGATCGCTTCTGCTTGGAGCGTTTGGCTGCTTGCTAAAAACAATCCCCTAGGCTGGTGGATCGGCTTAATCGGAGTTATCGCCTACGCTGCGGTGTTTTATCAAGTTAAACTTTACGGCGAAGTTGCGATTCAATTCTTCTATTTAATCACCAGCTTGCAAGCAATTTATATTTGGCTGCAGGGTGGCGAAAACAGCACAGAAAAACCTGTATCTCGCATGGACCAACGCTGGCTCATCCTCACCGCAGTCTTCGTTACAGTTGGTGTATTTGGCTTGCGAACAGTATTAGTATATTTGGGCGGTGCGGCACCATTTTGGGACGCCCTGACCACCATCTTAAGCGCGATCGCCCAGTTGTACCTGATGGAACGCTATCTCGAAAGCTGGTATTTGTGGATTGTTGCAGACACGATTTACGTTCCCTTGTATGCCTCGCGCGGGCTATATCTGACGAGTATTTTGTACGCGATATTTTGCTTAATGGCAATTTTCGGACTGCAAAATTTTCAGCGGATTTACTCGGAACAAAAGTTAAAACAGCAGCAATCTTTATGATACTCGGTGTTACTGTAGGCAAATTTTACCCCTTCCACAAAGGACACGACTACTTAATTCGAGAAGCTAAAAAAAAGGTTGACCGTTTAATCGTTCTCGCCTGTTACAAGACAAATCAAGCAGTTGCAGGAAGCGTTAGAGCCGACTGGATTCGGTTTTTGCATCCCGACGCAGAAGTTATCGAAGTGCTCGACGATTTGCCGGAAGCCCCCGAACCTTGGGCTCAGAGGACTCTTGAGGTGCTTTCCGGGCGAAAACCCGATATCGGTTTTACTTCAGAAGATTACGGGGAACCTTGGGCAAAACTGATGGGAGCTCAACACTGTGCAGTCGATCGCGAACGGCTCAAATTCCCGATTTCTGGAACGCAATTGCGATCGCACCTAGGCGAACACTGGCAAATGCTGACTCCCCCAGCCAAGGCCTACTTTGCCAAACGAGTCTGCGTGCTGGGTGTAGAATCGAGCGGCACAACTACCCTGGCGCGATCGCTCGCACAGCACTACCAAACTGCTTGGGTTCCCGAATACGGCAGGTGTTACTGGGAAGGCAGGCAATATTCGCCCGAACCTGAAATTTGGGACAGCTATGAATTTGTAGAAATTGCCAAGAAACAAGCTGCTATAGAAGACGATATTGCTACTCGCGCTAACAAAGTCGTTATCTGCGATACAGATTCTTTAGCTACTTGTATTTGGCACAAACGTTACGTTGGTTGGGAACACCAGATGGTCGAGCAAATAGCAGACAGCCGCCGCTACGATTTGTATATTTTGACTCAGCCGGATTTCGGGTTTGTTCCATTGGTAACAAGTTAAGCTAAGAAAGCATTTGTCAATCAGCAATTATGCTCAACATTTACTCCGATTTTGGGCATAAAACTGAGATTTGGGCGATCGAGGAATCATGCCGAGGGTGATATTTATACCTACTCCCTCTCAAATCGTGAATTTTCCACTCCTAAAAAAGCAGTTTTTTTGAGTAATATTACTGATTGACAAATGCAATTAAGTCTTAACTTGTCACCAATGGGTTTGTTCAGGATGGAACGCGAGAAAGCGAACATTTACGAATGACTATGCACCAGCAGTTTGTTGAGGTTCTTCAGAATAAAGGAAAGCGGTATATTACTGTGGGAGGAACCCACGAGTTGCGAATGTCGGAGGCAATGGGGGCGATCGATTCAGTGTTGGTGTTTGAAGCATTAAAGGATCTAGAGTAATGATTAATTATGAATATTTTAGTGCCGATCGCTGACAGGAAAAAAGGGATTCATCTTTGATTTGGCAATCAAGCTGATTTGACGCTGGGGGGTTGAAAAAGGGAAAGGAAATCTGTATTTTCCTTTCTCTTTTAAATTTTAACTGGTTTAACTGGTTTTAACTGGTTCCCACGCTCTGCCTGCAAACCCATTTCACTCTTGCTCTGCCTCGTGTGCTGGAAGCAGAGCCTCCCGGTAGGCATTCCCCGGCCGAGCCTGGGAACGAGAAACAGAGGCTGGGAACGATAGAAAACGAGAGAAACAGCTTGTTGCAGCGGTGTATCTTTAAAAGTTGGTCTAAAATTTGAAAATTTGTGCTAACCCTTGACTACATACTTAAAACAGTGGAAATATGCTAAGACGCCAGCAACAAACAAACCAACCTATGAACTTTTCCAAGAAGTCAGGGGGCAAAAGTGCCACATCCCCAACAATCAACTCAACACACAATCTCGGCGTCGGAGGATTGCGGAAATTACTTTTTGCCGCCGGCATAGCCTCTCTGTGCGCTAGCTGTCAAAATCCTGAAGCACCCACCGCCACAACTCCCGGAGGCAGCCCCGGAACCAGTCCCGCAGCCACTCCCGTCGCAGTCAGCAGCCCCGGAGACCCAAATACTGTCAAAATTGTCTCCATGCTGCCCATGACAGGCAGCGCCTTGGGTCAAGCTCAAACAATGGTCAACGGAATCCAACAAGCCCTCGCCGAAACCAACTCCAAAGCTTGCGACGGCAAAATCCAAATCCAATACGAAGTTTTCGATGACGCCACCGCCGCCGCCGGCAAATGGGACCCGGCCCAAGTAACCTCGAACTCCAACAAAGCCGTCGCTGACGCTTCGGTAGTTGCCGTCATCGGTCACTATAACTCCGGTGCCGCCAAACTTTCCATTCCCGTGCTCAACCAAGCTAACATCGTCATGATCAGTCCGGCCAACACTTATCCGGGACTGACTAAACCAGGAAAAGGTGAAGCCAAAGAACCTAACGTTTATTATCCCACAGGCACTCGTAATTTCACCCGCGTTGTCCCCGCTGACGACCTTCAAGGGGCTGTAGCTGGCAACTGGGCGAAATCTTTAGGCGTACAAAAAGTCTACATTCTCGACGACCAAGAACTATACGGCAAAGGCATCGCTGATGTTTTTGAAGCAACTGCTAAAAAGTTGGGAATTCAAGTCCTCGGAAGAGAGGGAATTGATATTAAAGCTAGCGACTACAAGGCGTTAATGAATAAGATCAAAGCTTTAAATCCCGACCTGATTTACTTCGGTGGCACTACTCAAAGCAATGCCGGACAAATAATTAAAGACATGAGAAATGTCGGAATGACGCCTGATGCAGTTAAGTTCATGGGGCCCGACGGCATTAAAGAGCAAGCTTTAATTGACGCGGCGGGCAAAGATGCCGAAGGAATTTACGCTACTTTTGGCGGCTTGCCTCCTCAAGAATTGACTGGTGCGGGCGCGAAGTGGTACGAAAGTTACAAGGCAAAATATAATGCTGAACCGGAAGCTTATGCAGCTTACGCCTATGAAGCTGCTAAAGTTGCGATCGGCGCAATTAATAAAGTTTGCAAAAATGACCGTGCTGCTATCCGCGAAGCTGTCTTGGCAACTAAAGATTTTAACGGGGTACTAGGCACTTGGAGTTTTGACACCAACGGCGACACGAGCTTGACTACAATGTCAGGAAATGTTGTTAAAGGTGGAAAGTGGGAGTTCGTGAATGCGCTCAAGACCGAATAATTAATTAGAGGACAGAGGGAAGTTAGGCAACGGATTTTATAACGGCTGTAACGGATATCGGAAAGAAGGAAGAAGGAAGAAGGGATAATAAAAAATTATGCCTTTTTCCTTCTCCCTCCAATGTCCCATGCCCGATGCCCGATGCCCAATTCCCGATTCCCAATTCCCAATTCCCGATTCCCAATTCCCAATTACTCAAAAACATGAAAAACTGGAAAAGTATTCTCTTATATCTAGGTGTAGTTTATATAGTTTTGCTATTAGGCCCGATCGCAGGATTTGATTTGCCAAAAATCCTTGGAGAAATAGTCAGCAATCCTGAAGTTTTGATTCAACAATTATTAGTTGGTCTTGTCAACGGCGCGCTGATTGCAATTATTGCTTTGGGTTACACTATGGTTTATGGCATTATTGAGTTAATCAATTTTGCTCATGGCGATTTGTATATGTTGGGTGCTTTTGCTTCCCTAACCGTGTTCGGGGCTTTTGGGATTCAAGATGGCGCACCTTTAGCTATTGCTATACCGGTGATGCTAGTTGCTTTAATTGTATGTTCCGCGTTTTGTGCTGGGCTGAATATTGTTGTGGAAAAGTATGCTTATCGACCTTTGCGAAATGCTCCCCGGTTGGCTCCTTTAATTTCAGCGATTGGAGTTTCTTTTATTTTCCAAAATATGGGGTTATTTTGGGGAGGATTAAAAGCTTTTATTCCGGTGATGGGTTCTAATTCGGCTGCGCCGAAAAGTTTTCCCGATTTGTTGCCGCGAGTTGATATTTTTAAAGCTTTGGGAATTCAAACGAGTATTGTATTTACTACGAAAGATTTAATTGTGTTGGTAGTGGCGGTGGTATTGATGGTTTTGCTTCATGTGTTTGTGCAATACACTCGTCTGGGAAAGGCGATGCGGGCAACTGCTCAAAGTCGCGATGCTGCTAAAATTATGGGGATTAATGTCGATCAGATTATTGCTCTGACTTTTTTGATTGGGGGAGCTTTGGCGGGTTCTGCGGGTATTTTGGTGGGTTTGTACAACAATACTATTGTTTTTACGATGGGGTTTACGGCTGGTTTGAGGGCTTTTACGGCGGCGGTTTTGGGGGGGATTGGCAATATTGTCGGGGCGATGTTAGGAGGCGTTTTGATTGGGTTGCTTTCGTCTTTGAGCGATCAGTATTTGTCGAGCCGCTGGACTAATGCTTGGGTGTTTGGGGTTTTGGTGGTGATTTTGGCTTTTCGGCCAGGCGGTTTGTTGGGAGAGAATGTTCAGGAAAAGGTTTGAAGGTGCTGGTTGAAAAAATGGCAAGAGATACTTATCGGGACTTCAACAAAAAATACGAGCTAAATGAGTTCTAATGCTTGAAGAGCAAGCATATAACGTTAAAGAATGAGCAATGAAAGAGACGACCCCCGCCGCGATGCCCCCCTGCTTGGATAAATGGTGTCAAAGATTTGACGATATCTTTGGTCATCAAGCCCAAAAACGGGAGTTTAGGAACTATTTAGGCGGATTATTATTGGGCTATCGGGAGCGAAAAAACCTCTCGCAGATGGCGACAAACGCCTTGGCGAGTAATTTACCACAAATTACACCATTTTTTAACTGCTGCGCCCTGACGGGGTTGTTAACCCGTCAGCAATTTGATATTATTGATAGCCATTGCTTAAAGTTGTGCTGTGATTCAAGGTCAAAAAATCAAGACAATGGGAATTCAAAAATAGGTGGGTAGGTTAACTGAATACGGGCGCTCGATACGTGGCCATAGTAGTTTTTAGATTCGATTATACGGTCAATGTTGGGCCGAGCGTTGCGGAGGGAGTTGGCATGGAATGCAAGTCAAGACATTATTACGCTCATTAATCGGAATTAGGCGCACTAAACTACGATTTTTTTAGAGGGGTATGAGGGCTATGTCCTTGATTCTATCAATGTTTTGACTCTTGTTTTCACCCCCTCATGGGTAATGCTTGTATCACAGTTTAAATGCACAACAGCTTATATGGATTGTCCAGTGACCCGCTCACTCATGCTATCTCAACAATCTACTCCCGACAAAGAAGACCCCAAAGTCTCATGGTTCTAGCGCTGGGTTGTTTTAAGTTTGGGAGGAATTCGATAAATAACCCAGTTGGGTGTTTCTTGATAGAGTTCCAATGTTTTTTGAATGTACGCAACCAATTTAGGGTTATCTTTTGCTATTTGATTATTGTCATATTTAACAATTCCCATCCAATCTGCTCCCTGGATAATCAGGTCTTTCAAGAGTAGAATTAAAGTATCCTCTTTTATTTTCTCTCTCCAATTAACCCTATTTTGTCTAATGCTGCCTTGATAGCTCTCAGGAGGAAAAACCCAGCCACGTCGTTGACTATAATAGATAGCGACGGGATCGCCACCTCCACGATTAGCTATGGTAACAACAAGGTCACTTGGTTGAGTTATTTGCTGCAAAGCTATCCCTAGTTCGTAGCCATCTTTTGCCCACGGATAATAGCACCATGTATTTAACTGTTTATAACCAATTCCAGAAATGATTAGTAGTATTGCCGTTATGAGTGCTAATGCTGAAGATGAGCCTCCGACTCGCTTGGCGAATGAAGCAAGTGCTATCAAACCATTTCCTGCTAGAGCGGCGGCGGCTGGGTTGATAATATTTAAGTTAGAGGGATTTGCGACGAGCTGTTGAGCGCCAATGAAGTAATAAATTGCAAAAGCAAGTATCCACCAATGAAACATCCCTGGTACTGGTACAGCTACATTACTTGACTGCTCCTCAGATTCCGGGGTAGGAAGTTTATAATGAGGAGGAAGGAACAAACCAATAGCAACAAGGAGCATGATGGGATATGTCCAAAGCCAGTTATAAATAATATTATATAGTTTAGGAAAGAAATATTTTTGTTGCCACCATTCACGTAACTGACTATCCCACAGCCAGTTCCCGCTGCCAGCAAAGTGGTAAGGCGGATAGGTGAGAGCAAGATGCCTCGCCCACAAATAATAGGCAATTACTGGCAGGAGGATGGAAATAGCAGCTACTCCAATTACTATCAGCTTTTTCGGGCGCAGTAATCCTCGATGACCCAGGACAACAAATATTGTATAGAGCATCGGAATGCCAATGATTAAACCTGGTAGTTTGGTTAAAAAGCCCCAAATTGCAAAGAGGGTGGCAAGTAATAAATAGTACCAGCGGTCAGTTTGTAGGTAAGCAATCAGCATCCAGAAACTTGTGACAACTAATGCAACCATTGCCGGGTCGGGAAGGAAAGACCGATCCAGATATATATTTCCTGGAAAAATGGCGAGAATTGCGGCACTCATAAGAGCGCGATCCCGATCCCAAATACGAGAAACTAACTGATAGAAGGCAAATATTCCCCACAAGCTAAACAGGACAACCACACTGCGTCCCACCCAATCATGCTGTCCCAATAAAGTATAGAGAAGGGCTGTAATATAAGTAACTGTTTGAAATTCGCGTCCATTATAGCTAGGCCCTGGCCCATCCCAGCTAACTTCAGGGTAGAAGATATTCCAATTTCTGCGATATAAATTTTCGGCCATCATGGCTGTGCTTGACTGACGCCAACTAAAGGTATCCATAAATGGCTGATTGATATTAATCAATCGCAAAATAGCTGCCACTACAAGAATTGATATCAGGAGATAAGTGGTGTTCCTATAAATTGGAATTTTCATTGGATATCTGATGATATAAAAAAATATCTGACCTGTAAAGCTACGCAGTAAGCTAGTGGAACCTAGACAAGGGCAGCGCTAGCTAGCTAAGTTTACACATTGGAAGATATATTGGTCAAGCAGCAAAAGCTTAAACTATATGTTAAGGATGAAAAATAGTCAGCGTTCGCTGTCATCTTCCTACTACTGAAAAAATACTTAATGGGGCGATCGGCAACATTAAATTTTTATTTCCAAATCTAAGAGAGCGCTTCTCAATTGAGTGGAATACTGTACGCCCAATTAAATATTCCCTGGTTTGAGCCAGCCAAAAACTTCGCCTAAAGTCAACTGCATTTCCGGCAGAAAATTGGGCATCGGAAGTATATCTGTTGGTTCTTGCAAGGAAATCGGCTGCTGTCTTGCGGGATAGGCTAAAATGTTTTTTTCATCGGGATCGAGCAACCAACCCATCTGACAACCGGCATTCAAACAGTGCAAAATATTGTTTGTGACTTTGGTTTGGCTTTGGGCTGGGGACAAAATTTCTATTGTCCAGTCTGGGTGAGCATTAAATGTATTGGCAATTTCGCCGTCAGCGTCTAGGGGAATGCGATTCCAAACAAAAATGGCGACATCGGGCACAATAGAACGTCCGCCAAAGGTGCAGCGAAGTTCTGGTAGGGCTAGGGCAATTTGCGGTTTCTCTGCGATGTCGTTGGTGACTGTTACGAGTCTGCCTTGTAGTTTGCTGTGTTTTCCTTGCGGCATAGGTTTTTGTAAAATGACACCTTTGATGTATTCGCTAGCGGGTTTGGTTTCTGGGAGTTGCAAAAACTCGTCGAGGGTGATAGTTTTTTGAGGTGCTTGTACCATATAGCGATCGCCCGTTTGAAGTGTGTTGCGGTAACAGTTCCAGTATATAGCAGTTGACAGTTGACAGTTGACCCTTCGACTACGCTCAGGACAACGCAGTTGACCCTTCGACTACGCTCAGGGCACCGCAGTTGACAGTTGACTAATGGTAAGGTGCGTCGCTATGAGATTGTCTATTTTTTTGAGGGATTCTTTGTGGCGACGCACCCTACGACTAATCACTAATGATTACTGACTGCTGACCAAGAATTTTTTGATGGTACCCGCCACGTGATTTATCTCGCGCAAGTCAATCCAAAATCTCAAATCTAAAATCCTTGCGTCCCCCGAATTTATCTCGCGCAAGTCAATCCAAAATCTCAAATCTAAAATCTAAAATCGAATGACTGCTGACTAATGACTGCTGACTAATAACTAATAACTTCCTGCTATGTCAAACAAGATAATCCAAGCAATTAAATCGACTGGTATTTTAGGGGCGATCGCCTCTTTGACTGTTTTGTTATTCGGCGGTTGGAGCGGCACGGTGATCGGGTGGCTGATGGGTACGGCTGCGGGCTTTATGAGCTGTCGGGATCAGAAGGTTTATAGCCCGAAAATGGGTGCTGCGATCGGCAGTTTAGCGGGATTGGGATTGGGAGTTTGGCTGTTAGTTGCGAGTGTGGTAGAAGGGGTTTTGATTAGGCCTTTGTCTGGTCAACCTGCTGTTGCTTTGCCGACTACGCTGCTGTACGGGATTTGCAGTTTGACGATCGCAATTTTGACAGCTACGTTAATGGGTGCTTTGCAGGGTTTGCAGGGGGAACGCCAGCGGCTGGCAACTCTGGTGACATTAGCTTTTATTCTAATTCTGTTTCCGTTTATCGACATTCAGGCTCAGACTGGCTGGATTGCTACTGTAGTACAGATTCAAATCTTTATTATGTTGGCGTTGGGTTTGAATATTACTGTGGGTTTTGCGGGTTTGTTGGATTTGGGATATGCGGCGTTTTTTGCGATCGGCGCTTACACGACAGCTTTGCTATCTTCTGGACAGTTAAATATTACTTGGAACTTTTGGGTGGTACTGCCGATCGCCGCCGGTGTAGCTGCGATCGCGGGCGTAATCCTGGGTATTCCGACACTGCGGCTCAAGGGCGATTATTTGGCAATTGTTACCCTCGGTTTTGGCGAAATTATCCCGGTTGTCTTTAGGAATTTAACCGCGATTCGGATTGACGAACCAGTCTCGAAGATTGTTGCTTCCCTGTTGGGGAAACCCGAGTTGGTGCTGTGTCTGGTTGGGTGCGATCGACCTTTTAACCTCACCGGCGGCGAAGCGGGAATAAACCCGATCGGGCGTCCATCTCTCCCCATCGTCGGCACTTTCAGCACCGGCAACTACTTTCCCTGGTACTACCTAATTTTGCTGCTAGTTGTCTTCGCTTACTTCATGATTTCGCGGTTGCGAGATTCCCGCTTGGGCAGGGCATGGAATGCCATGCGCGAAGATGAATTAGCGGCTAGTGCGATGGGGATTAACCTGGTCAAAACCAAACTTTCGGCTTTTGCGATGGGAGCGACGTTTTCGGGCTTTGCAGGCGCGTTTTACGCCGCCTATATCAGCGCGATTTTTCCCAGCGTTTTCGATTTCTCGGTGTCAGTAATCATCCTGTGTATGGTGATTTTAGGCGGTTTGGGGAATATGACCGGGGTGATTTTGGGGGCTATCATTATCATGTCTGCCGATCGGCTTTATCTGCCACAATTAGCGCAAGTCCTCAAGGGTTTTATGAATACTTTTGTACTCCCCAGGATTGCAATTCCCCAGTTGCGAGACTTTCTAGCAACCAGTTTAGACCCGATTCAAATGCGCTTATTCCTATTCGGCCTAACTCTTGTTGTCATGATGCTCGTGCGGCCGGAGGGGCTGATTCCTGATAAAATACACCAAGCTGAACTTCATTCGGATGCTGAAGCGAGCAATGAGTCTTTAGCAGATGCGAGAAGTCAATAAGTAGGTAAGGACAAAAACCCTAGTATTTTGTAGGCGGGTTTAGCTAAGAATCTAGGATGCAACTCACATTTTGCACCATTCTCAAGAACAGGCAAGATGCCTGTTCCCCAATAAAATTCACTCTTTGTGGAACAGGCATCTTGCCTGTTCATAAAAACCTTATTTAGAATGGTGCAACATCTCAGATACAAGGGAGTTTAGGGGTGTAAAAACCCCGTCCCCATCTAATGTTTATTTGTAACCAACTACTTAGTAAGGGTGAAAGATTAGCCATGAAAAATGTAACGGGTACTGCTTTTATCGTTGCGGAATTTAGGGCAGAAGAGAATGAAGAGGAAATTCCTCTCTATACTGATCATGTAGTAAAAATATGGCTGAATGAGGAAACAAAAAAAATAGCTGACCAAATAGCTCACAACTCTCCCGCAGCTAAAGAAATGGTTAAGTTGCGGACTAAATATTTTGATGATGTTTTGTCAAATCAAATTTTAGGAGGTTGCAAGCAAGTAGTTATTTTAGGTTCTGGTTTGGATACTCGCGCTGCTAGAATTAATGGAGAAGGAGTGATTTATTTTGAAATAGACGACCGCGCTACTCTTCAATTAAAAGAAGAAACTCTCAAAGCTAACAAAGTTACTGCCAATGTTCGCTACCTCCCCGGCGATTACGTAAAAGACGGTTTAATCTCCTTGCTGAAACAGAGTGAATTTGATTTCGCTCGACCGACATATTTTTTGTGGGAAGGCAACACTACCTTGCTTGACAAAAAAGATGTAATATTTGTATTAGAACAAATTCGCGACAATGTTGATAATTTTCGATTGTCCTTTGATTATATGTCGGAAAAGGTAATTTTGAGAACCACGGGCTACCAAGATATCAATGATTACATAGATAAATACGAAAGTATGTATGCACCGTGGATTACTGGGTTTGAAAAGATTGCAGCTTTGGCTGACGAACTCAATCTCAAACTTATTGAAAACTTTTCGACGGCCGATTTACACGCACAATATCGCCCTGGCCGTTCGCTAGAATCTAATCTTTTTAAGTTCTATTTTGTCTGTACGTTAGAAAATATGTCCTAAAATATCCCAAATTGATTCGCGTGCGTGAAACCTCGCGAGCATCCCGCTCGCACTACTATAAAATCTTAGAAAACAGAACCAAAATGTCATTATTAGAAGCACAGCAACTTACAATGCGATTCGGTGGTTTGACTGCCGTCAACCAGGTTAGTTTAACATTGGAAAAAGGCTCGATCGCCAGTTTGATCGGCCCCAACGGTGCGGGCAAAACTACTTTTTTTAATATGCTGACAGGTATCTACAAACCGAGTGGCGGTCAGTTGCTCCTAGAACAGAAGAATATCACGGGCTTACCGCCCGATCGCCTGACAACTTTCGGCATTGCTAGAACTTTTCAAAATATCCGCTTGTTTAACAACATGACTGTGCTGGATAATGTTTTAGTAGGTAGACACTGCCGATTGAAAACAGGTTTGTTGGGTGCAATCCTCCGCCCTCCCGCTGCAAATCTGGAGGAGCGGGAAGCTAAAATAAAAGCGCTCACTATGCTTGATTTTGTCGGTTTAGGTGCTTCTAAAGCGCTGGAGTTGGCAAAAAACCTTTCCTACGGAGACCAGCGCAGATTGGAAATTGCCAGGGCTTTGGCTTCCGATCCGAAAGTGCTGCTTTTGGACGAACCTACGGCGGGGATGAATCCGAACGAAACGGCTGATTTAACTCGCTTTATTTACCGAATTCGCGATGAGTTGAATTTGAGTATTTTGCTGATTGAACATGATATGAAAGTGGTGATGGGAATTAGCGATCGCGTGAGTGTTATGGAGTACGGTACTAAAATTGCTGAGGGAACTCCAGATCAAGTTCGCGCCGATCCTCGCGTAATTGAGGCATATTTGGGAAAAGAAGAAGATGGACATGGATAGTATAGAATAACTATAGCAATCCTAAATGATTTGTGTAATTTTTGTAGGGGCAAACCCCCCGTGGTTGCCCCGATGCAGGCTGGGGTAGGCACGGGGAGTAGGGGTAGCACTACCCCTACATATTTTTACAAATGATGCGAGGATTGCTATAGATAGGCGACTTCTTATTAAAGAAGTCGCCTATCTAACAGCGATAGTTGACATACTTAGGGATGAGAATTAAATAAAATCCACTTTTCATGACTGTTGTGGGATGGGCGTCCCGCCCGTCCTTTCTGGGCGGGCGGGACGCCCATCCCACAAGAAAAAAGGGAAATTATTTAATTGACGATCCTTAGATGTTTTGCATCATTCCTAAACTTTTGATTTAACTTCAGAGAATTGATTCTTAAATTTTCTCCCCTTCGCCAGGAAACAGAAAAATAGGGCAGTGCCTAATATAGTAGTAGGTTCTGGAACTGGTTCGGCTTCGGAAAGTGGTTGCGATTGTGCCACTGCCATATTGTTCTTAACTTCTACTAATCTTAAATTAGTGGTGCTGTCAAAAGTCCGCGAATACACTCCCGAAGTATACAAACTCAGGCTTTTTGTATTACCTTCAGCCAAAAAAGCAAAATTAATTTGTGTTGGATTAAAGTTTCCAGCGAGGTTGTATGACACACTCAATTCCGGGGCTTTAAAAGAGTGCAAACCGAGCCCAAGTTCAAAGGATTCTAAAAGAATGTTAGAAACAGTATCAATTAATGAAAAAGATATACTGCCTAGGGCGCTAGCCCGTTCTGATTGGGGATTACTAACAGATGTAAAAAGATGTAAAATAGTCTGAACCGTGAAGGAAAAAGTTTCTCTCGCATTAATAGAGAAGTCGCCGATCACTGCTGCTTGACTTTGGGCTACACCGAAATAGTTAGTCCCGCTGCCTATGACTTCACTTTGCGAGAGATTTGTTGCCAGCAATTCGTGACAGTTAGATATAAAAAATGCCTCAGCTTTTGCTTGGCTAATGGCTGCACCGCTGTTAGCTATTGTCTGAGTTTTAGTGTTAGTAGATGTACCTGTATCAGTCGGGGTGTGACTGAAGTTATCAATCGTTACTGCTGCTGCAGAACCGGCTAGTGTGGCAGCACGGCTGGGCGCTATACCTACACTCAAGCTGGTTACTAAAGGAGTTGCTAATAAAAATGCGATCGTTCCGCTACAGTGATGGAATTTCATGGTAAATCTCCTTAAATTTGAAACATTTTAAGTGCTGTTATTAGTAAGTTGTAGCGGTTGGTTTCGCTTACGTATCAATACTACCTATTTACTTAAAGATTTTTGTAAAGCTACTGTCAAGAAATCGTATTTTTAAGTAAAAATTATGTAAAGTCGATCGCCACAGCTACTAAAAATAGATTCTATGGGAGCTAGGGCGGGTCTTGATCTAAGTAAAATTACTGTTTACTCTAAAAAAGCTGGATTTTAAATAAATGCAATAAAATTTTATAATTAGTCGGGATAATATAATAAAGCACTAAGCAGAAAGAGTAATCATGTTGGAAATTAAAGACATACACACCTACTACGGAAATATCCACGCTCTCAAAGGGGTATCGCTAACAGTCTCGCAGGGAGAAGTTGTGACATTAATCGGCAGCAACGGGGCGGGCAAAACGACCACTCTCCGCACGATTCAAGGACTGCTGCGCCCGCGAATCGGCACTGTTTTATTTGAGGGAAAGCCTTTAGAAGCACTATCTACAGAGGCGATCGTCCGTTTGGGGATTTCTCAAAGTCCCGAAGGGCGGTTGATTTTTCCGCGAATGACGGTGCAAGAAAACCTGGAAATGGGTGCTTATCTCCGCAACGATACTCTCGGTATCAAGTCAGATATGGAAAAAGCATTAAATTTATTTCCTCGTTTGCGAGAAAGAATTAGTCAAAAAGGGGGAACTCTCAGCGGCGGGGAACAGCAAATGTTGGCGATCGCCCGGGCTTTGATGTCGCGCCCCCGCTTGTTATTATTGGACGAGCCGAGTATGGGATTGGCACCGATGTTAGTCAGTCAAATTTTTGCGATCGTCCGCGATATTAATGCTGAAGGAACAACTATTTTGCTGGTGGAACAAAACGCCCGTATGGCTTTAAGTGTGGCCCACCGCGGCTATGTCATCCAAACTGGTGAGGTTGTAGTCGCCGGTACTGCTAGCGATTTGCAGTCAAATGAAACTGTTCGCAAAGCATATTTAGGTGAAAATTAAATAACTATTCTGGTAATCGGTAATGGGTAATCGGTAACAGCAATTACCAATTACCAATTAGCAATTACCCTATTTGCGATCGCAACTTCCCCGTTTCCAATTCCGTCTCAAAAGCCGCCCGCACCTTTTCCCACTCCGCTTGGGCTTCCAACAGGCGATCGCGCGCCGTACTCACATCAAAAACCTGTTCCCCTCCCGACTCAACCGCCAAGCGACCCATATATTCCAACTCCTTGCAAACAGCAGAAAAAGACACCGCTCCTAAATTGGCGCTGCTCGACTTCAGCGTGTGAGAAGCCAGCTTCAAACTATCAGCATCGCCGAGAAAAATAGCCTCCTTAATAGTTTCTAAATGTTGCGGTGCGTCTACCAAATATATCTTGATCAGCTCCCCCAAAAAATCCGGATCTTCATCATCGTCTAGCTCGCGGAGATTTTGCAAAATATGAAAATCAATCGGCGAATCGGCTCCCGGTTGAACGCTCGAAGATGCCGCAGCATCACTGTCAATGTCATCAGAAATATCTTGATTGTTTTCCTCTGTTACCGCATCCAATTCATCCCGAATCAGAGGTGAGCACTTGCTCAAGGCGATCGCCAACTCTTCCCGGCGTACCGGCTTAGTAATATAATCGTCCATACCTGCTTCCAGACACTTTTCGCGATCGCCCTGCATCGCATTAGCAGTCATCGCAATAATTCTCGGCTTCTTGTTAGCAGGCCATTCCTGACAAATGCGGCGCGTCGCTTCCAACCCATCCATATTCGGCATCTGCACATCCATCAGCACAACATCGTAAGATTGCCGCTTCAGCGCCTCCAAAACCTCCAACCCATTAGCCGCAATATCAGCCCGATATCCTATCCTGTCGAGTAAATGCGTAGCCACTTTTTGATTCACCACATTGTCCTCCGCCAGCAAGATCCGAATCTGACTAGAATTAGCTCCATCCTGTCCGGCAGAATTCGTCGCAACCTGCCTCAAAACAGCAGGCGTCCGCTGCGCGCGGTGTTGTTCTTGAGAATTTTCAAAATACTTCAATCCCGAAGTCAAAGTCACCACATTTGAAACTTCTCCCCTGCCGCTTCTGCCAGTAACATATCCAAAAACTTGCAGCAACACATTATAAAACTGGGACTGTTTTAAAGGCTTAGTTAAAAAAGCCGAAAAATGTACTTCTGTAGTTTCAAGTTTTTTCCAAACTTCCGCCTTACTTAAATAAGTAAACAGTACCAAAGGTAGTGCTATTTTGCGAGGGTTTTTAACGATGACATTCGGATTTAAGCCGTCGTCGCCAGACAAATTGCTCAGCTCAAATTTCCGAATCTCCACAGCCAACGCCACACCGTCCATATCTGGTAGATTCATCGCCAAAATAGCTAAATCGAGCGGCGAGTTTCCTTTGATGATTTCCAAAGCCTCAGCACCCGAAGTTACAGCCACGGGTATCATTCCCCAAGACTCTGCCTGCCGGATCAAAACTTGCCGGTTAATGGCATGATGCTCAACAATTAACAAGCGCTTACCAGCGGCAAATTCCGGTCTTTTTTCCTCAGCCCGGATGTCATTCGCTTCAGCAGTCACCGTGAAATAAAAAATCGAACCCGAACCCGATATCAAGGGCGGAGTAAATTCTTCTGGCGACCTTCCAGCGATACTTTGTCCGGCAGAAACTCCCGGTTGAGACTTAGAACTTCGGGGATCAACCTGGCTGACAACCCACATTGTACCGCCCATCATATCGCTCAAACGCTGGCTGATAGCCAGTCCCAAACCCGTCCCGCCGTAATGTCGTGTTGTCGAAGCATCCACCTGCGAAAAAGCTTTAAACAGGCGATCCATCCGGTCTGGCGGAATACCAATTCCCGTATCTTGGACAGCAAATTGAATCTCGTATTGTTTGCTACGTGCCAACTCTCCCTGGTTAATTGCTAGCGGTTGTGGCTCTAGAATATTAATTTTTTCCGGCGAACTCTTAGCAGCTACCGGTTCAATTTGCCTAGCCGTACAGCACACCACAATTTCTCCAGATTCTGTAAACTTAACTGCATTGCCCAGCAAATTTACCAAAATTTGGCGCAGTCTCGTGACATCTCCTAAAATGTTTTTTGGCACAGAATCATCAATAAAATAAGCCAACTCTAAACCTTTTTCTGAGGCTCTAGGAGCCAGTAATTCTAGAGATTCTTCTATACAGTTTTGCAGCTCGAAGGGGCTGCGTTCCAAATCCAATTTTCCAGATTCAATCTTGGAAAAGTCGAGAATATCGTTAATAATAGTCAGCAAAGCATCGCCGCTGGTACGAATTGTCTCCACAAAATCCCGCTGTTCTGGAGTTAGTTCCATATCCAGCAGCAAGCCCGTCATCCCGATGACCGCATTCATCGGAGTGCGGATTTCGTGACTCATAGTCGCTAAAAATTCGCTCTTAGCTCTATTAGCAACTTCCGCCGCTTGTCGTGCTTGATCCAAAGCTTCATTTTGCTCTGCTAACTGTCGCTGTCGCTGAACTTCGGTTTCTAAAAGTTGTGCTTGAGCTAAGGTAATGCCAACTTGAGCAGCAACATCTTCTAACAGTTCAATTTCGTCGGGATTCCACTGGCGAGTTGCATCGCACTGGTGCAAAGTAATAATTCCATTCGGTTCTCCTTGATAGGAAGTGCGAACAGCCAACATAGATTTTAATCCGATGCGGCGGCACATCGGCCCCGAAGATTCCAGCAAAGGATCGGCAAACACATCGGGAGATGCCAGGGCTATATCTTCAGCGAGAAGTTTTTCTGTGTAGGGGTTATAAGTGACAGAAAGCTCTAAATCTAAAGCCGATTCGTGACCGGGTTCTAAGTATTCCGCGACGCAAGGAAGGTGGGGATAAGGTTCCGAAAGATAGGTGTGAATTGTACAGCGATTGACACCAAATACGCGGCCGATTTGGGTGGCGGTAGTTTGAAAAATTTCTTGAGTGTCTAAGGTCGATCGCACTTTTTGAGTAATTTGTTTGAGTAGTAAAACGCGCTGGTACTGACGTTGCAAAGTTCGCTCTCGCTCTTCGCGGGCAATTTCTGCGCCGATGTAATTGCCCATCAACTTTAAAATTTCAAAATTCAGCGGTTTAAAAGGAGATTTAGTGGTGCGAGAAGTAAAGCTCAAAGTGCCATAAATTCGCCCTTGCACTATTACCCTCGTCCCCACAAAAGCCTCCAACTTGCGGACGCTGTAAGCGGGGTGGTTGCGCCACTGAGTAGTGCCCGCTGATTCGACAGAAATAGGTTCGCTCGATCGCAAAACCTCTCGCTCAAAGGTTCTGCTCAAAGCAAAACCGTCTCCTTTAGCAAATCCAAAGGGAAAATCTTCCGGTACATAAGCCGAAATCACTTCGTAGCGATCGCCCAAAACCCTGCCCAACAGCCCGATATCCATCCCAAACTGACTACAGCCCATTGCCAGCAACCGGATCGTTCGATCGTCAAAAGAGCCTTCCGATGTCACCATTACCTCATAGAGCGATCGAATTGCCCGCTCGCTTTCCCGCAGTTCCTCAACTCCTTCGAGGCGGTTGCAGACATCGTGCAAAGTCCCGAAAATTCCCGCTATTTCGCCTTGCGAATTCCGGCGGACTTGGGCAAATAATTCTACGGAAACAAAGCCGGAATTACTGTGAATTCCCAAGGAGTTTTTCTCCGAAACCGACTTGGACTTAAATCGCAGTTCTCGCCGTTCAAATTCCGACTTCCCGGACAGCAAAGACTCCAATAAATTTGCACATTGCTCGCGCTCATCTGGATGCACCCACTCTAAAAAATTAGTTTGCAAACTTTCGGAAACCGCATAATTAGTAATTTCCGTCCAAGCGCGGTTGAGGAATTTCCAAACCCCCGCCGCATCTATGTGGAAAATTACTGTTGCTTTCAAAGAGTCAAATAGATGGAATTGTTCTCGATCGTGCTCGCGGTTTTTGACTTCAAACTGCTTGTTTAGAGTAATATCTGTATGAGTTCCTACTACCCGCAGCGGTTTGCCAGTAGCGCTGCGTAAAACTTGACCTCGGTTCAGCACCCAGACAGTGCTGCCGTCTTTACAGTACATCCGATATTCGGCTGCAAAATCCGGTGTCTTTTGGGCGAAGTGTTCTTCTAAAGCTGCCTTTACCGAGTCAATATCATCTCGGTGGATGCGACTCCACCATTCCGATCGGCGATTCGAGATTTCCCCTTCTTGGTAGCCCAGCATTTCTTGCCACCGCGCCGAATAAAAAAACTCATCTGTTTCGAGATTCCAGTCCCAAATCCCCTGATTGTTGACTGCAGGGGGGAGATTTTGCCGCTCTACGAAAGTGTGGTGAGAAATTTCAGCCATCTCGTGGCTATTTGCTGCTGTCCGCTGTATTTCTGCTGAGAGTTTTTTGTATTGAGCGTTGCTAGATTCTAGCTGGCGCTGCAAAGCGATCAAGCCAGAATGCAGAGATTTGGAATCCAGCGCTTGTAAAAGGATAGTTTTAGGATTAATAATCCCGATCGGGTGATTTGTTTCATTGATGACTAATAAAGGCAACTGGCAGTAGTGTTTTTGCAGCAGCGCGACGGCTGCTTCGAGGCTAGAGTGCGATCGCACCAGTGGCGGCGAACTGCTGCAAATTGCTCCCGCTTTAATTTTATTAGAGTCTCTTCCCAGGGCCTGTAACTGCACAATATCCCGCGAACTTACCACCCCAACCAGTTTGTGAATGTTGGGATTTGTAAATTTGGAATTGTGAGCCGCGCCAGTCGAGTGTTGATCGGGGGTTTCAGTGATTAATACATAACTAACATGGTGTCTAAACATCAGTTGCGCCAAATAGCGAACCGAAGAATTAGAAGGAGCGTGAATTATTCTTGAAGCTGCTATTTGAGGGATTTGATAAAGTTTAATTAAACTTGCGGGCAGCTCTAATTTCTGATGCACAATTGGCAGCGGCGGAGGGAACGCGAAAGCCGCAGGTGGCGAAGCGCTGCTTATTGCTTTTGGTGTCGATTCCCCAATTCCCTGCAACATTTGCACCAAGCTTTGAGAGCTAATTAAACCGACAAGTTCTTCAGCCTCGCTGACGACGGGCAAATGGCTGATCTGATGTTTATCCAGCAGATTTGCTAAGGCAAAAAAGTCGGGAATTTCCGATTCTCTGGCTACAGTTACGGTTCTGATCATGATTTGCTCGATCGCAAATCCCCTCAAAGCAGCGCCGATCGAATTTAGCTGTACGATATCTCGCGCTGTAAAAATCCCCAGCACTGTCTGGCTGCTAGGATAGGGAGCTTTTGAGCCGTTGAGAGGCCGCCCGTTGCCTCCTGCGTGTAGCGCACGCGGTACACCGTTGTAGAAACCCGACTGTTCCCGCGATTGTGGGGAAGTCCCGTTCGTGGGATTTCCGAGTTGATAATTCCCGCGCGGTTCTACCACGAGGACGTAACTGGCTCCTGTGCTACTCATCAGCTCGATCGCCTTTTCTACGGGCGTCTCAGGGGTGACGGTGAGGGGATTGCGGTTGATGACCTGACTGAGGGAGGGAATAAACATCAGGGGGCATAAAAGTGATATTTGTTGGAAAAAGCCGATCGCGAGCAGCAGGTTGATTGAGAGGCTTTACCCGCGAGATTTCCAAGCGCGCTCAAAGTTTCTGTACGATTCAACTCACCCATACTTCCAGCATCTTGGCATTTAAAATTAATTCCGTGCCATATCCTGATAATTGACGGCTTCTGACTTCCAGAACCAATGCTATCTGCCAGAGGGCGGACATGAAGGCGGGCGGGTAATTCCTCGCCTAGCCTAACTGCTGCGGGTTTACGAGCAAGAATTTCTGCGATTGTCTAGACTGCACCCTACTTTCTGCCCCTCAACGGAACTCTCGCTCACATTCTGCTTGAGGCCAGATACCTGCACCCTACCAATTTACCAGCGACAGGAGGGGAATCACAACATGACATTTAGGTATTGCAACTGTGCAATTGGGGGTTCGAGGGTTCGAGGGTTCCAGGGTTCCAGGGCCAAACAGGCAGAAAATAAATAATTTTGAGCATAACTAATTCTATCTTATCCCAATTATGGCCCAGAGGATTTGAGCTTCAATTCTGGCGATCGAACTTGATGAGAATAGCGCTGTTCCCTGCCAGTGTAAAACTCGCATTGCCGCCCTTGAGCCTTAAGCTACCAACAACCTCATCCATTGTTTTAGAACTGAACTCCCGCACCGTGCCATTACCAGTTTTTATCAGCTCCGAAATATCAGCATTAACAGTGTAAGATGTTGCTCGGTCATTGACAACCAGCAAGTAAACATTCTTGCTAGAATCAAGAGTGGCAACTGCCCTTAAATCCGAACTGTTAGTGATAGGAAAAAAGGTAGCTTTCCCGCCCTGCAAAGCCCTAATTCCCATCCGTAAAGCATAGTAGCCCGCCCGCCGTTTTCCCCCGTCCCCTAGCAAACCTTCCGCCCCTGCGGGCTTGCCCCAGTCGTACAAACAAAATATGTGACTGCCGTCAATATAATTATCCCCCGGTTGAGAACCTCGAATCAAATTCTTAATCAAATTTAAAGCTAAAGATAAATCACCGTAGCTCATGTTGTAAGTTCCCCATTCTCCTACCCAAAGCTGCGAGTTAGCGCGGACAGTACCGTTCATCCAGCCGCGCACTTTGCGGGTGTAGTTAGAAATATCTGCATCGTAGTTGTGGACATTGACTGTATCGAAATAATTCGGTATTTCCTGCAAAGCACTAGCCGGCCAATTGCTGCCGCCTATGGTTTTCGGGCCGTGGATGCGGTAAGTGCGCGAAGGCAAATAAGTTTTATAAACAAAGTCGATCGCATCTTTTGCCACCTTAACCAATTCAAAATAGTCAGCCCTAGTCCCGCCCCAACCCTGATCGCGATTGTCCGGTTCGTTGTGAATTTCCCAATCATCAACGCGGTAATCATTGCGAACATTCAGCCAATAAACCGTAGCAAAAACGTGTTCCCACCACTCGTTCCAATCTTCTCCTGTGCGCGGCGGATTCAGTTGCAGCGCCCAACTGGGATTCCAGTTATTATCAACATTCCGAATACTCACCACCGGGCGAATATTTGCTTGTTTTAGAGTATTAAAAATAGTCCTGGCATTGCCTTCCCAAACCGTACCCGGTTTTCCAGACCACCAATAATCGCTACCCTGGGGCGGATTAGTCATAATCTGATCCCAATGTGCCCAATTAATTATATTTGGATTTGTCTTAATTTCGTTAATAGATGGCCAACCGTATTTACCGTCGTCGTCTTCGGCTTCCCACCGGGACATCCCGCCGTAAATGCGGTAGGTATTAATTCCCAAATCTTGCAAATCTTTGATGTCGAAATTGATATTGCCCTCGACTGCACCGATGTAGCGAGTGCTGACACCCGCAGCAGTGCCGGAAATTTTAATTGTTTCGATGTTTTGAGCAAAAGTTGTTATTCCGATGAACAACCCTAGGCTGATGGCAATTAAAACACCTAGAAAAAAAATCAGAATTCTAGTTTTTGATAACACGTGATTATTAACTACTAATTTAGGTTATTTTCTGTTCGAGGTAAATATACCCATCGCTAATCTAACTTAGGATCGCAAATTAAATAATTTACACTCTTGAAAGTGGGATGGGCGTCCCGCCCGTCCTTTATGCACGGGCGGGACGCCCATGCCACAAGAACAATAAAGATTGTAAGTTATTTAATTCTCATTCCTTAACGGGCGATCGAGTTTGTTACCTGTTGTAATAAAAAAGCATTAACTATACCAATTTCCCGAATTAACACATAAAGTAAAATAGCACAGGTAGCAGTCAAAAGTGAAGGTTCACCTCGAACAACCACAGTAAAATATTTGGGTATAACAATTAACCATATAAATTGCGTTAAATATCTGGCGGGGTGACAACGCCGCCGGAAACCCAGCCATGCCTCATATTTGATCGACTTGTGTTAAAAAAGATAGGTCAGAGCATTCCAAGGGACGATCGCCTTTTGTTCGCGGGTAACAAGAAAACATGGACGCCCAAGCTGCAGATAAAGCGAGTTTGGGCTTGATCTGGGCTGAAAATTTGTTTAAGTCCCGTTAGGAAAAAACGCTTTTATTAATTAATTAGACGATCGCCATTTAATAAAAACATTAAACCCTCAGCAATTGCCGAGGGTTTATTTCCCAAATCCTACAATTTTCCCCACAAAAAATATATCGGTCTAAAGGTAGATGATATTGGTGACCAACCTAGGTTACGCTAGGAGAAATTCTATACTTGTTTATAGCCACAAAACAGGCGCATCAAAAATGCAATAATTAGACCCAAAGCCCCACTCGTGAAGCAACCTAAAACATCGATGGATTTCTCTAGAGTAAGTCTTAAAGGAGCATAAAAATGTTAGATATTGATGAAATGAGTTCAAAAGAAATACAAGAACTTTTGCAGCAAGTAGGACACGGACACCTCGGCTGTGTATTTGAAGGGCTTCCCTACGTTGTGCCAATGCACTATTATCTCCAAGATTCGGACATATACATTTTCACAACAGTCGGGATGAAAACGAAGTATATGGACGGCAATCCAGAAGTCTGCTTGCAAGTGGAAGAAGTCCGCGATATGGAACACTGGCGCAGCGTTGTCGTGAACGGGCGAGCAGAACGCCTTACGCAGCAGGAAGACATCGATCGCGCGATGGAATTGGTCAAAGAACACAATCCCAAACTTTCGCCCGCCATCAATCGCACTTGGATTGACTCGCTGGGGCGTGCGGAGGCGATCGCAATTTACCGGATTCAGCCCTGGGAAATGAGCGGGCGCACGACGGAGGGAATCAGCAGTCGGTGAACGTCGAGACTCACTTGTTACCGGGTTTTTTACGAAAATACTTAATTAAGATTTTCAATCTCGGTAAAAAACCCGGTTGACGATCGTCAGGGCGCCTCCAAGACTATAAATTCCTAAAAAATGCTGCCGGATAAAATAGTGCCAAATATCAGCTCAAACAGCTTTGCTTGCCAAAAAATCTCTCATGTACCGATTCACTAACTGCGGCTGTTCCTGCTGCACCCAGTGGCTGCAATTAGGAATGTAATGAATCTGAAAATCCCGCACATAATCTGCGGTTCCATAGGTTAACTCTTTGCCGAAGGCGGCATCATTTTCTCCCCAAATCATCAGCGTCGGAACTTGCAGCACGCTCCAATTCTGGCGATCGAGAAATCCGCTAGCCAGATTGCGGTAATAATTGATAGTAGCAGTCAGAGCGCCCCGTTTGGCAGCCGCATCTTTGTAAGCTTCCATATCTGAGGGACTAAAGGTGCTTTTGTCCACTGCCATACCTTCCAAAGCGGCCGAAATTGCCTGATAGTCGCCCAACTGAATTAACAACTCCGGCAAAACTGGCAACTGAAATAAAAAGATGTACCAACTTTTCAACAATTGTTGGGGAGTGCGTAACCCTTCAGCAAACTTGGCCGGATGCGGTAGATTCATCACAATTAATTTATCCACCATTTGGGGATAAGCATAAGCAAAATTCCAGGCGATCGCGCCTCCCCAGTCGTGACCAACTAAGACGCAACTTTCATACCCCAAACCCTGAATAATTCCCTTGACATCTTGCACAAACTCTGACATCACGTAAGCAGATTTATCATGAGGTTTGTCGCTGTCGTTGTAACCTCTGAGATCCACAGCGACGACTTTATAATCTGATGCAAATTCTGGGATTTGATGCCGCCAAGAATACCAAAATTCAGGAAATCCGTGCAGCATCAGCATCAGCGGCCCAGAACCTTGAGTGACATAGTGCAGTTTAATGCCGTTCGTAGCGATAAATTCGTGTTTCCAAGCAGCTTCTAGCACAGACATATTTGATGCTTCCTCTAGCTATCAAGATATCCTAGCAGTTGCTTTCTTTGACAGGAACCAACTTTGGGCATATCTAGCAATTATCGCAGCACCTGTCAACTCTTCCTCTTCTCTTCTCTTGCTTTGTGGAACAGGCGTCCCGCCTGTGGTTCTTCGCGAAAGCGGTTCGTAAAAAAAAGCCGATAGCCGGATTCCCGAAAAGATTGCTATCTCAGTCAAAATATTAGTATAATGTTGCTGGCATCCCCACAACTGTTAAGGCAAAAATCACTGACTTTCGAGCGATCGAGAATCCCGATTCGCAAAAATTTGAGGTTTGTGAGGGTGCAAGTTAAATAATTCAGATCGGGCGAGTGTACTAGGAATTAAAGGAGTTAATATCATGTCTGGCGATCGCCTGCAAAACATTGTTAACCGCTTGACAGATCGTCTAAAGCGCGATGTATTAGTTGAAAAATCCCTCTACGACATTCGAGAAGTTTTGCAGAGCGATCGCGCGGTGCTTTATCATTTTTACAAGCAGTGGCAAGGTCGAGTGACTTACGAGATGTTGAGTGCGATCGAACTCTCTATCTTGGGTTCAACAGGGCCAGACGAATGTTTTAACGAAGAATACGCCGCTTTGTACGAAGCCGGCAGAGTTAGAGCAATTGCAGATATTGAAGTAGAACCAATTAACCCATGTCACCGAGATTTTCTGCTTAGCCTGAAAGTTCGCGCCAATTTAGTCGTGCCAATTTTAACAAACAAAGGACTGTGGGGGCTGTTAATTGCTCATCAGTGCAGCGGGCCCCGCACTTGGTTGCGATCGGACATTGAATTCATGCAGCAACAAGCACAAAATATGGCAATGTCTCCCACAATTCAAGATAGTTAATATTTAATCCCAGATTCTGCTTGGTGACAGTTGGGGTATCGAGCATAAAATATATATGCGAAAACCGAGACAGAAATATTTACACATATATAATGTTGCAAAGCTTAGGGGAAGAGAATTTCAGATTCTATTTTGTGTAATTAATTCTGTCTAACTACTTATCCATCTAACTGTTCCAAACCTTGGTCTCTAGGAATAGTTGGTGGCAAGGAGTTTTCGGATGCTGGGGGAGCGAAACCCAAGAATGATATCTTGAGGAGACACGCCACGTTGAATCAGTTCTCGATCGATGTATATCTCGGTACTGTTGTGCTGAATCCAGATTTTATTTTCAATGATATCGAGCTGCATGGCACACCCATAGATGCGATATTCGTCGCGCCATTCGTTGTGCATAACGAGATATCGATCGCGGGCGATATCGAAAATTAACTGAGCATTTGCGTCATTTTTAGAAAAGTCTTCGAGAAAGTCACAAACAATTTTGCGGTATTCGTTTAGTCTATCCATTGGTCGATCGCCTCACGAGTTGGATTGTAAATAATTAGTCGAATTTCATAACGTTCGATGACAGTTTTTGCGGGTTCAAATCTGAGAAAACTTTGGTAGGTATCGGTGGGTACTGCCAGATACAGCATACGTTCTGGTTCGCTAGAGACTTCGATGGCAACGCGATAGTTGAGGAATTGACCGAGGGCAGTGTGGAATTCAGAAATGGTGGAGCCACCTGCGAAACTTTTGACTTCTACAGCTATTTTACGTCCTTCTTTTTCAGCGGCGATCGCTTCTTCGGCTGCAAGAGCGATGTAGACATCAGCAACACCATAACGTAACTGGTAGGGATCGTGGGTAATCTTCCAGCCATCTTTTTGTAGGGCGATTTTGACCCGGTTGTGGAAGAGATCCTTTGCCATTTTTAGTTTGGGTTCTAATTGGACGTATTCCCCTTAGATAGCATTACGATCGAGTAAGACTTGCTGTCTTCGGATCATACCGGAATTGATCGAGGGTTCCTTCCTTGATTTTTTCGATCGCCTCTTCAATCGCCTCTAGCGGAACAAGGAACCACTCCCTCGGTTTCACGGGTATGCCAAAGCGATCCGGCAATTCCAACTCCAATCGAACACTGCTGAAAACCTTTTGAAGTAGTGTCTCAAGTCTCTTGGGGTTGATTTTTGACAGTTTGAATGTTACGACGATTTCCACTTCTGCGAACAAATAAGTCGAGTCTTTCTTAGCGGTGGCAATTCGGCTTTTTACATCACCTCTGGTAACACCAATCTTGTGAATGACAGACCGATGCTCAGCAATGAAGGGATGATCGGATTGGCTTCTCAGCACGTAAATGTACCCAGTTGTTAAGTCGTCTTTTGCTTCAATGCCAGAAAACAGGGGACCGAAATCGGGGTCGGTGATGCGGCGGCTGGCCTTGTCTTTATTTAACGCACGCTGGAGCGATCGCAACAGCAAATCGCTCTCGGTGGCATTGTCATAAACCACCCTCAGCCGGCAGTCCGATCGACCATAGTCGCTGACAAACGGCTCACCCATATCGGCCACCATCACCTTCTGCCCATCAAGGATGAACAAATCCCCTTCCTTTACGGCCGCATAGTCCTGGTATTTGATGGTTTGCCGTTCGCCCGACTGCAATTGCCGTTGCACTTTGTCAAAGATGGGTTTGAATTCATCAAAGTCCTGGCAGGGAGTACGTTGGGCGATTTCCTCCGCTGCTTTGATTTCGCTGCGCGATCGCACATGAGTAAGCTGGGTAACGTCGTTCTCTGAGGCTGCATCGACTCCCAGGGAGGCCAGCAGTGCTTCATCTGTCAGATCGCGAACTGTGATCAGGCTGGCATCAGTCTCAGCATCTAAAAGTCCGCGTGAGTCTAGCGGTTCCAAGACTGCGCGACATTCCTCCGATTCTCGCAGGCGATCGAGCCGTACTGCATAAAGCCGCTCGAAGATATCCCGATCTTCCCCATGTTGGGGCAGTCTGCCATATTCTTCCACAAACCGCTCGATCTCCTCAAAGCCTGCGACGATCCGCTCTTCTCTGGCAGAACGCTGGCCGGAGGGTTCGGGGGTCATGTCCATGCCCAATTCACCCAGCAATTCCAAATCATCATCGGTGGTGTACTTAGGCATTAGTTTCCTCCTTTACTTTGCGTTGCAGGAAGGCAACTCCTTCTGCCATCCGTTTTTCCCAGGGATCGACTGCTGTGAGAGAGGGCAACCTGCCCTTTTCTTGCTTGAACCGCAGCGCCCGTTTGGCTAATTCCCGCGCTTCTTCCACGCTAAGGGTTACTCGCTTAGCCGCAATGACTTCCGCCACCTGCTTCAGCCGTTCTTCGCTCATGGACTTAGCCAGAATGGCGTAGGCTTCGCCAAAGGGATTGATGCGATCGATCAGATCCATATCGAGGTCTGTTACCGATAGGGCGAACTTCCTCACCCCATCGAGGAGTGAGGTGTTTTTCGCTGCTTCCCCACCACCAGGATTTGTGGCGTACTGCCCACCACTTTCGTTCATGGTTTTTTTAGCTTGTTGGACGAGGGTGAGGGCGGCGATCGCGTGTTGGCGGACGGCTTCTCGATCTTCCGCTTCTAGATTTGGGAACTTCTCTTTGACGATTTTGCCCATGCGAACTTGGGTTAGTTCTTCCGGCACCAATTCTTCATCAAACAGGCCGCGCTCGATCGCTGGCTTATCTTGGACAAATGCCGTCACCAGTTCGGTCAAGTCTTCGCGGCAGATGCGTTCGGCTTCCGGGCTCTTGGGTTCGGCTAATCCCTTAATTTCCATTTGAATCAGGCCTCTCTCTGGATTGATGCCCACGTTGCACTTGCCAGGATTGTAACCATCTTCCCCGTAGTCGAAACCGGGTGTTGGTTGATTGTCGGGGCGCTTGGGTTTGAACTCGAAGCGCGGCGCGAGCACTTGCTCCATCAGTAGGCTGGCTGCAATGGCTTTGAGCGTGTCGTTCACCGCCTCGGTGACGGCAGATTCGGCGGCATCCGGCTCGGCAATCAGGTTGGTGAACCGAGCGCGGGTTTTCCCTGGTGCATCGCGGGTGGCGCGACCGATAATCTGAATAATCTCGGTCAAACTGGAGCGGTAGCCGATCGTCAGGGCGTGCTCGCACCAGATCCAATCGAAACCCTCTTTGGCCATGCCGAGGGCGATGATGATGTCCACACGATCGCGATTGTTCTTCTGGGTGGGGTCTTTTAGGGCGGTGGCGACTTTATCCCGTTTGGTGGGGTCGTCGTCTACGAGATCGGCAATCTTGAGGATCGTGCCGTCGGCGGTTTTGACGAGTTGAAATCCCGTCTTGGGATCGGTGCCTTGCCATTCGCCCAGTTCCTCGATGATGTGCTCCACCTCGCGGATCTTGTCCTTGGTGCTTTCGCGGGAGTTGACGTTGGGAATGTGCAGGATGGTTTTCTCTTTGGGGTTTAGCACCTGCACGATTTCGTCGGTGTAGCTACCCGCGTAGAAGTAGTAGCCGATGTCGAGTTGCTTCAGGTATTGGTAGCCGTTGAGCTGTTCGTAGTAGGTGTAGGTGACGGTATCGAATCGGGATTCGTCTTCGGGGTGCAAGACGGCTTCGGCATCGCCGCGAAAGTAGGAGCCGGTCATGGCTATGATGTGGGTTTTGTCGCGGGCCATGAGTTGGCGCACACGATCGCCCAGCTTGTTGTCTGGGTTGGACGAAACATGGTGAAATTCGTCTATGGCGATGAGGCGATCGTCTAAGACTTCGATACCGAATTTGTCCACGGCAAAGCGGAATGTGGCGTGAGTGCAGACCAGAATCTTGGCACCGCTGGCTAGAAACTTCTGCACCGCGCCCACTTTGCCGCCGTCGTTTCCCGGTGCGTCGCAGAGATTCCACTTCGGCTCAACTTGCCAATCGGCCCAAAAGCCAAACTGACTCAGCGGCTCATCGTGGAAGCTGGAGCCGATCGCCTTTTCTGGCACGACGATGATAGCTTGTTTGAGGTTTTGGTTCTCTAGTTTGTCCAGGGCGATGAACATCAGTGCGCGACTTTTGCCGGAGGCGGGGGGCGATTTTATTAGGAGATATTGTTCGCCGCGCTTTTGGTAGGCGCGTTCTTGCATCGGGCGCATACCGAGGGCGTTGGGGCGGGTGGAGGTGCCATCCTGGGCGTAGGTGACGGAAACTGAGGGAATCGCGATCGGTTTGCTCATCGGAATTTTTTTAGATATTTTTCTGCTAGAGCTGGTTTAAGAGTTCTGTGGGGGAATAAATGGGGAGGTTGCTACCAATGAAGTCTTTCCGATCGCGGGTGACGATTCCATCAAGTCGATTGAGGGTCGCGCAGGCGAGTTGGATGCTGTCTTCAAAGTCTTTCAGACCAAGGCTGAGAGCAGTTTCGACGGTCTGGCGATCGACAGCACAAAATCGGAGTCCAGTTAGTAGCCGATGAATGGCAGCAAGGGCGACTTCACGACCTTCGGTTTTACGGATGATGTAGAAAATATTGGTGATGGTGGTTGCGGCGATATAGCCTTCTAAGTTGCCCCGTTCAATTTGCTCGAAGAGGGCGATCGCGGTTTCGACAAAGGGTTCCCGTTCCAGGATTAGGTCTAGGACAATGTTGGTATCAATGAGAATTTTCACGGGATGGCTTACTGGTATTTTTGGGTGAGATAGTCGGTATATTCTGCTTGTATGTCATCCTCGTTTGGGGCTGAACCGGGACGTTTGGCGATGCCCCGGAGTCCGGTGAGAGTGCCGGGGGGGATAGTTTGACGGGGGGAGAGTTTTTTTTGGTGGAGGAATTCGGCGAAGTTGAGGACTTCGTTGATTTGGCTTTCTGGGAGAGTTTGGATAAGCTGGTAGAGTTTTTCGGCGGCTGTCATGATTTTTTGGGGATGGATGAATTTTTACTTTTATTATGGCTGAAGGGTCTAGGGCTTAGTTTTACCTTTAGCAGGCTTTTTCGGGGGGCGTTTGCTGGGGGTCATTTTGGTGTATGGCTCGAAGAGATTTTCGAGGCGTTCGGTGTCGTTTTGAAGTGGCGATCGATGTAGATGCGATCGAGCAGCGACTTCTTTGGGGTAGCGTGGTCTGCGCGGAGGTTGGGGGGCATGGTTTCAGGGTGACTCCCATTTGCTTTTAAGCACTTAAATCCTTGATTTATCAGGGTTTTGAGCTTTGGAGCTTCGTCATGTGGATTTGCATTTAAGCACTTTTACGCCCAAAAAGGGAGGTAACGACTCTGCTCTAGCTAAGCTAACCATTAGAATCAATATCGCCCATGACAGCAAGCGCCAACTTAAACTTAAGTTCTTCACTGAAATCTTCCTCGAAAATAAGAGACTCAATCAGTTCACATAAAAACTCTTTAGAAATTTTTCCTTCTGCTATCCAGACGGCGATATTTTCCATTTCTAGGACAAACTTTATTACCACAAAATCGTAACCATTGAGCTTTAGAAAATAAGCTCCCAATGCAATACTAGAGCGTTTATTTCCATCATTAAAAGCATGAAACTTGTTGACAGCAAAAACTAGGTGAGTTAATTTGTGGTGAATCTCAGGATAATAGAGATCGTTTTGAATATGTTCTAATGCACTCTCTAGTAGACTCGGATTATTAGACCCCGGAAAGCCCCCTGATTTTTCGATAATCCAATCATGCAGCTCGATCGCATAATGAATGTCAAAGTAAAAGAAATTTGCTGCCATAACTTACCGATCCTTCAATCGCTTAAATACAGCCAAAAGAGCCGGATCGGAAAGTTGCTCTTCTAAAGAACGGCTGGTTTCTCCTAAAAATTTATCAAAGTCGCTCTCTGGAACACTTTGGATATACGCTTCTAATTGTTGATGCAGAGCATCCCGAAACCCTAGATCGCGACTGGCCATTTTGATGCGGGCATCTTCAATAATGGGTTTTAGGTAGGGGTTTTCCTCTGCCGATTCAAATAGCGAATCAACCTCTTTCTGTTTCAGCTTTCGTCCCACCTTTTCTGACTCGGCTTTCAATTCTGCTGCCAAACCATTCTCTAGACTGGCAATGGCGATCAGAACTTCGGCATACATGGTATCACGGGGACAATCGTTTTTACCCAGGCTTAATATCTGCTTATATTCTTCGGCTTTCTCTCGGAAAACAATCTGATACACTTTGTTGGTGTAAATGCCATACTTAAATTTACCCATGTCGAGGTAATTATCAAGGGCATCGGTAAAGGTTTTACGATAGCTAAATTCTTGATAGACTGCTGGTAAGTAATTGTTATCTCTCTGGTTAATGTATTTGGTATGTCCGCCTGCCCGTTCTGCCATTACGTCAATGACGATATCTAAGATGCGCGATCGAATTGCACGGGCTCGATCGCTCTCCACTAGCACCATTGCTAGATTTAGAGTCGCCCGGAAGGTGAAAACCCCTAGGACTGTGGTTTTGGTACCGTAATCAGTTACGGTAGCATCCATCAAAGTCTTGAACTCTCGAAGTTTCTGGCCTCGTAGCACCCTATAGCCATTAGTCTTCAGCTCATGGTTGTGACTGGATAGATACTTTTCAATTGTACTTTCGCTGATACCGAAAATTTCAATCAGTTGTTGTTTGGTAAATAGCAGTTCTTCATCATAGTAAGTGCCTCCTAATCCTAAGTATTCTTCTATTTTTTCTAGGGCATAGCGATTGTTGAGGATATTTTGGCGATCGAGTGGCGATGAAGTTAAATCTTTTGCCATCATCATTTTTCTCCTTTGGTTTTACGTTTGGCGGACTTTTTTGGCAGTGCTGGTTGACTGGTCATTTTTGTGTACAATTCAAACAGTTTTTCGAGGCGTTCGGTGTCGTTTTTGAAGCGGCGACCAATGTAGATTCGTTCCAGGATTTCGTCGTTACGATCGTGCGCTTCCCTAACCAAAGGAAATTCGGTATCCATACGATCGCGATCGTACATTTCGGCGATCGTGGCTGGGAAATAGTGCTCTCGCGCTAGCAGGATATCTTCGGCGCAGCGGGTGAGGTCGGCTTTGTTTTGGTCGGTGAGGGTGGGGACGGGGAAGGTGTTCCAGCCGAGGGTGTTGGAGTAGCGAAAGTCTGTTTTTAGCTTGCCGCAGACGGTGGCGATCCAGACTAGGTGCAGGCGGGAGGCGATCAGCGCCATGTTCCAGAGGGGGGCATCGTAAAGGGCGAAGGCACTATCGTTAATAATAAATGAAGAGTCAAGAATACCTACTGGCAGAAATGAGCGGTTTTCTGAGGAATGCCTAGGTACGATGAAGCTCCATATCCTAGCTTCTTCTATATCACGAAATTGATGTGCACGTTCTGCTAGCTTTCTTGCACTCTCATCACAACTTGCAAGACGATTAGCTCTATTTTTCTGTACTCTATCAGCAATAAACGGAATAGACTTTGCTGCGCCAATATCCACATCTCTGATCCAAAGGCAGTGACGAGATGTTCCATTGATATAGTCATGACTACCTGCAATGGGTCGCAAGTATCGGGAAATCGCCTCAGCATCTTCTACAGGTATGTCATCTCGGAGCACAAAAAGATATCCGCCATCAACCGGTTTGTTCCCATAAGTCATTTTCTCCACAAGGGAAATTGGTTCTCGTCTCGATTCAACAAATACGTTTGACGCAGCTACCAAATAAGCATTAATGTTTTCAGCTTCCTTCGCGATCGTCTCACCGTTATTCTCAACGGAAATCAAATATCGAACTTTATCAACGTGATTGGAAATCCCAACAATAACTACAGTTACCCCAGCGTTATGACTCGCCAGATTCGCCCACTTGAAAGATGTGTGAGCGAAAGCAATCTCGTGTCCTGTTTCAAAAATTAGCGGCCATAGAGTCGGAACTTGTTGGCCCTGACAAATCGAATTTGTGGATACAAAAGCAGCAGCAGATGTCGTTTGCATCCCATAATCCGCTGCTTTCATAAACCAGCCAGACACATAATCAAGTGACTTCCACAACTTGGTACGTCCATCGAAAACAAGCTTTAGATCATCCTTCTGCTCTTTCGATTGCCAAGTAGAACCCAAATAAGGTGGATTCCCACAAATATAGGTTTCTCCGCCCTCATTCTCAAAATCAATCTCCGCCACTTCCCGCATCTCGCCAAACAAATCCAAATCCTCGCGCTGCACCTTCACCCCCGTCCCCGTCGGCGGACAAAGACTCAACCAATCCAACCGCAACGCATTCCCACAGGTAATCCAGTTATCATCCTTCAGTGGCAAAAACTCCGCCAGCGCCAACTTCGGCCCCCGATACAACACATCACATTGATACTCCGCAATAATCAACGCCAACCGCGCAATCTCACAGGAAAAGTGACGCAATTCAATTCCCCGAAAATTCGTCAGCGGAATCTCAGACTTGCGATCGCCCTCACCCCGAAGACGATTAATCTCCGCCTCAATTTCCCTCATCTTCTTATACGCAATCACCAGAAAATTCCCCGATCCACAAGCCGGATCGAAAACCCGAATTCGCGCTATCCGTTGCCGCAAATTCAGCAACTTACGGGCGTTATCCCCCGCTGCCTCCAATTGCTCCCGCAAATCATCCAAAAACAGCGGATTCAACACCTTCAGGATATTCGGCACACTCGTATAGTGCATCCCCAACGCACCCCGCTCTTCATCATCCGCCACCGCCTGAATCATCGAGCCGAAAATATCGGGATTAATCTTTGTCCAGTCCAGATTGCCAACATGAAGTAAGTACGATCGGGCAATCTTGCTAAAACGCGGCACCGCCACCCCACCCGAAAACAGCCCTCCATTCACATAGGGGAATCTATCTGCCCAATTGCGAATCTTCGCCGCCTCCCGATCCTTAAGCGGCGTACACATCGCCCGAAACATCTCCGACAGCACCTCGTGCGTATTCGACGAATCACTCGCACTCATTTGTTCGATGGTGGCAGTGAAGAGGGCATTGCTGTGAAAGATATTCGTATCCTCCGCAAAGAAACAGAAGATTAGTCGCGCCATGAAGTGATTTAACGCTTCCCGGCGATCGGCCTTGTCCCACTCCGGGTTCTCCTTCAGCAGCTCGACATACAGGCGGTTGAGGCGCCCCGTAGCCTTGATATCAAAGGCATTCTCCCGGATCTGCTTGACTGTCGTAATGCCCGCCAAGGGCAGGAAAAAACCGAAATGGTTGTGAAAGTCCGGGTAATCGCAAGCGACTATCTCCCCATCAGCGAGGTTTTCCGCCTCAAAACTTTTGCCATCGGTGGCCAGGATAAACTTAACCTTATACCGAGCCGTCGCCGCACTATCCCGCAACGCCGTGAGGGTGTTTGTCACCTCGCCTTCCGGGCAAACCTTCACATGAATATTGTTACGCTGGAGCACGCCACCGAGATCCGATTGGTTTGAGCCACCGCTTTTGCTTTTGAGCCGCTTGAGAGTCGTCGGCTTGTTACCAAAGGCTTCGAGGAAGGCAAAGGGGAACTCTTCCGAGTCAAAGGGCGCTTCAGCCAGCCTGGAAACTGCTTCTTCGATTTCGACTGCATTCATACTTCGACCATAGGTAGCTCAGGGGCGGTAGCTCAGAGGTTCCATTATCACCTCATAACGCAATTTTGGATTTTACCTTGATTTTCGATTATGGGGGTTGCGATCGCAGCGTTTTGGGGTGGAGGGCGATCGCCTACATCTTTCTTACTCCCCATCAGCATTTCCCTTCATCGAAGGTTAGGTGCTGTAGTGAGAATTAACTAACAGCTACAGCCTCCCCCAAAGGATGCTGCTCTAAAACAGCTTTCAAATACTTCCCAGTATAAGACCTCTGATTTGCCGCCACATCCTCCGGCGTCCCCGCCACAATAATTTCGCCGCCCTTATCTCCCCCTTCAGGCCCCAAATCGATCGCCCAATCGCAGCACCGAATCACATCTAAATTGTGTTCGATTACCAAAATTGAATTACCCTTATCCACCAATCTTTGCAGCACATTTAACAAATGGTGAACATCATAAAACGACAAACCAGTCGTCGGTTCATCTATCAAATAAAGCGTCTTCCCAGTAGCGCGGCGCGACAGTTCCGTTGCCAATTTTACCCGCTGCGCTTCGCCTCCAGAAAGCGTCGGCGCCGGCTGTCCCAACTGAATATAACCCAAACCAACATCAACCAAAGTTTGCAGTCTGACGCCCGCCCTGGGAATATTTTTAAACATCTCCAAAGATTCCTCCACGGTCATGTTCAAAACATCAGAAATCGACTTGCCTTTGTACTTCACTTGCAGCGTTTCCCGGTTGTAGCGCGCACCCTTGCAAACCTCACACTGCACGTAAACATCCGGCAGGAAATTCATCGAAATCACGTTCACGCCTTGGCCGCCGCAAGCTTCGCACCTTCCCCCTTTCACGTTAAAAGAAAACTGCCCCGCTTTGTAACCTCTTGCCTTCGCTTCAATGCTTTCGGCAAACAAATCCCGAATCACATCAAAGACTCCCGTGTAAGTAGCGGGATTAGAGCGCGGAGTACGACCGATGGGAGATTGATCGATGACAATTACCTTATCAACCACATCATCGAGAGAGCGTTCCCCTTTAGTTTTTAGGGCGTCCATATCGGGTGGTAAAGGCACTTTTTTGGTGATATAGTGTTGCAGCGACGGGTACAACAATTCATTGATTAAAGTTGATTTTCCCGAACCGGAAACCCCCGTCACGCAGACGAGTTTTCCGAGGGGAATTTCCACATCGATATTTTTTAAATTGTTGCGCGTCGCATTGATGATTGAGAGAGCTTTGCCGTTGCCTTTTCTTCTTTCATTAGGGGTTTCAATTACTCGCTTTCCCGACAAATAAGCACCAGTCAAAGATTCCTCTGCCGCCAGCAAATTTTCTAAGCTTCCTTGCGAGATAATTTTGCCACCGTGAACGCCAGCACCGGGCCCGATATCGACAATGTGATCGGCCGCTCGCATCGTTTCTTCATCGTGTTCTACGACAATCAAAGTATTGCCTAAATCGCGCAATTTTGTTAAGGTTTGCAGCAGGCGAAAGTTGTCTCTTTGGTGCAGTCCGATGCTCGGTTCGTCCAAAACGTAGAGCACTCCTGTCAAACCAGAACCGATTTGAGTCGCCAGCCGAATTCGCTGGGCTTCTCCGCCAGAAAGTGTCATTGCGGCGCGGTCTAAAGTCAAGTAATCTAACCCGACATCAAGCAAAAATTGCAGCCTTGCTTTGATTTCTCTCAGGGCTAAATCGGATATTTGGAATTGCCGATCGCTCAATCCCAAATTATTGACTCGTTCGCGGCATTCGCGGATCGAAATACTGGTTAAATCCACAATTCCGTACTGTCCCAACCGCACCGAAAGCGCCTCGGGTTTCAAGCGTTTGCCGTGACAAACCTCGCAAGAGCGATCGACCCGATACTGTTCCAACTTCTGCTTGATCAAATCAGAACCAGTATCGTCGTACTGGCGCTGCAACATGGAAATTACGCCATTAAAATCTCTCCTAAAATCGGTGGTGTTGCCGTCGCGCTTTTTACCTTCTGCGGTGCGCTTTTGTTCATTGCCGTACAAAATCACGCGCTGGTGTTCGGGCTTTAATCGATACCAAGGAGTGTCGATATCAAACCCGCAAGTATCAGCAATACTGCACAGCAAAGAAAGATAATAAGAATTATCTTTGTCAGACCAAGGCGCGATCGCACAATAAAGAGGCGCTTTCTCGTCGGGAACTACCAACTCCGGCGCAAAAGTCCGCAAACTCCCCAAACCGTGGCAGTTTTGGCACGCGCCGTAGGGCGAATTAAACGAAAATAACCTGGGTGAAAGTTCCTCCATTACCGCGCCGTGTTCGGGACAAGCAAAGTTTTCGGAAAATACGATCGGCCCCTGCGGTTGGGAATTTTCATCACTCGGTAACTCTTCAACGATCGCAATTCCCTCTGAATGGCGCAAACAAGTTGCCAGAGAATCAACTAAACGTTCTTCTAAACCGGGTTTTTTAATTAACCGATCGACAACTATCTCGATATTGTGCGTTAGATTTTTATCTAATTCGATATTTTCCGAAAGTTCTAAAATTTCTCCGTTAACTTTGACGCGAATAAATCCTTCCGCAGCTAAACTCGACAATAATTTGCGGTGAGTGCCTTTTTTTCCGCGCACAACTGGTGCCAGAAGATGAAAGCGAGTGCCGTCGGGAAGTGCCATGACTCGATCGCACATTTCATCAATTGTCTGCGGCGCAATGCAGCGATCGCAAATCGGACAGTGCGGTTCACCGGCTCTGCCGTAGAGTAATCTGAGATAATCATAAATTTCTGTAACAGTGCCAACAGTCGATCGCGGGTTATGAGAAGTTGACTTTTGGTCGATCGAAATAGCCGGACTCAAGCCCTCGATCGCGTCCACATCCGGTTTGTCCAACTGTCCCAAAAACTGGCGCGCGTAGGCGCTGAGAGACTCGACGTAGCGGCGCTGTCCCTCGGCAAAAATTGTATCGAAAGCGAGGGAAGACTTACCAGAACCGGAGACGCCAGTAAAAACGATCAGGCGATCGCGCGGCAGTTCCAGATCGATATTTTTCAGGTTGTGCTGTCTCGCACCGCGAACCCGAATCGTATTTTGGTTGTTAGAGTGAGAATTCGTCAAATTATGCCCGTTGCGGGATGCACTTGGCTGGCTGTTTGAGGTTTCGGCGCGTTGGGACATGAGAGTAGTGCAAAACAGTGCTTAACCATCTTAGCGCTGCCTTTGGAATAGCTGGCATCCAAACTCAAGAATATCAAAGAATTGTCAAATAAGTTTCCGTCGGCCCGTCGGGCAAAACCTTCAATCTTTGATTTTTCAAATCGACTTCAATTCCCAGCGCTTCCATCGGAATCACCCCTAAAAGTGGAGTTTTTCCCTCTGGCAATTCCAAACACTCAAAAGTCCCTTCGCGGCCGCACAGAGAAATCGAAGCATCCCGAAAAATCCTCGCCTCACTAATGCCCGTGGCTGTTTCCACAACCACTTGCTTGAGAATTTTCAAACCCAGTCTGGCGATGACATCTTTAGGCAAACACAAAGTTGTCGCGCCCGTATCCACCAAAACATTTTCTAGAGTAACAGACCTGACTTGCTCCATTGGAATCAGACCATCTTCTGCTTTAGCTTCATCAATCCGATTCGTAATTACTAGGGTTGTGATAACTTTTCCCATTGGAGTTTCCGTAGTTGTTTCCATTACGTTCAAATTATCATAAATTGCTGCTTCAATTTTAGCACATAGTTCCACAGACTGTAGGACGATGCACTCCCCACTTTACACCGCCCACCTGACGAATAGCTCTGGCTAAATTATCAATTTATTGCACACCAATAAATTTGTGAGTTTGCAAAGATAGCCTGTAACTAGGATTTTGTTTTAGCAATCCCAAAATAATTGGAATCGCTGAAGTTTTTGAGTTCCATTCTGGCTGCAAGAAAACCGGAATATTCACATTCTTTTCCAAATGCTTGTGATAAAATTCAACTTCTTCGCCCGTGCTAACCACCAACTTAATTTCATTAGCTCTAGTCCACAAAAGCTCTTGCACCGGATATTTAGGATTGACGTGTTCTTTAGGAGAAAGAGTAATCCAAGCCTGCGGGGAAACATCCTGCCAGTAAGCACCCGAAGTTTCAATACTCACCTGCTTGTCAGCTTCTAACAAAGCTTCAACTAACTCCGGCAAATCGCCGTGTATAAAAGGTTCGCCACCAGTAATGACCACCCTCGGAGACTGCAATTGAGCGAGCAATTGGGCGATCGACTGCGGTACAGACGGCAAACCTTTGCCCCCATTTTCGTAGCCTGTGTCACACCAAGGACACCGCACAGGGCAACCGGCCAATCTGATAAAATCAACTAAAGTCCCCGTCCAGTAACCTTCGCCTTGAACAGTACACTGAAAAGTTTCGTGAATTGGTAATTTTAGTTGTAAATTAGACACCCGAAGTTACGCCTCAAATCAATTAATTACGTTGTTTAGATATAATATTCTTAAATTGTTATTTCTTCGCGGTTTGCAGCAAATAAAAACAGTCCTGAACCTATAAACGGGGTTTATGAAAAAAAATTATCCGTTTTATCCTAAGCAATCCGGTTTCTTCATAGCTTTGGTATGAGTCCCTTAAAAATCCACCACAAACCGCAAATAACTCTTTAATTATGCTGTTCAGGTTCCATCAGAGTAGCCCAACGGCGTTTTAGGGCCAAAGTCAGTCCGTCAGCAATGGGGACAACACTGAGAGTAACTCTGGGATCGTTACGCAATTTGTCGTTAAAAGTACGAATGGCGAGGGTGCTTTCGTCTTGTACTTGAGGATCGGCAACTCGTCCAGACCACAGAACATTGTCAATTACAATTAAACCGCCATTGCGTACAAGTTGCAGCGATCTCTCAAAATAAGCCTCATAATTTTCTTTATCGGCGTCGATGAAGGCAAAATCAAACGTTCCAGCTTGTCCCTCGGCTATTAGTTTGTCGAGAGTATTTATTGCTGGGCCCAACTGCAAAGAAATCTTATTAGCAACGCCCGCAGCTTCCCAATAGCGTCGTGCGATCGCAGTATATTCCTCGCTGACATCGCAGGCAATAATTTGACCGTTAGGAGGCAGTGCTAAAGCTACGCACAGCGCACTATAACCAGTAAAAACGCCAATTTCTAAGGTTTTGGTGGCTCCCATAAGCTGCACCATGAGCTCCATAAACTGACCTTGTTCGGGAGCAATCTGCATCATCCCCATAGGATGCTTAGCAGTTTCTTCCCGTAGTGAAGCCAGAATATCTGGCTCCCGCAGAGAAATAGATAACAGATAATCGTAAAGTTGATGTTCTAGGCCAAGAGTTGAGTTCGCCATTGGTTTGTCCTTGCTGCTCACTTTTGATTTTAGATTTTAGACGCCCTGTTAATGGAAATCGGAGAATGTAGAGTTAATTTAGGCACCTATTTTGCTGTGGCTGAGGGCAGGTTGCAGTAGCACTGTCTCGGTTACACAGAGGAAACTTGCAAAACGCGCGCTCTACTTCCAAATCAGTTTATCAGGAAATTGGGTTTAAAACCCCGTCACTTCGGCTACGCTCAGTACATCGCCTTCTAGGGCGGCTTTAATTTCTTAAATCCATTCCTAAAAATCAGGAATTGCTGGTATTGGTAGTATACTAAAATCGTCAAGGTTAAACTCCTTTACCATCGTGAAACAGTTAAGACACACTTTTAGGTATAAACCGGGGGACGCAGAGCGGCGAAAACTCTTAAAACAGCTAAAGGATCAACGCATCCTTAAACCAGTAAAAACAAACAATTTCTTGATTTGTTAAGTAGGGTAGGGCATACCCAAACTCGCTTGCTTGTATCCTAGTACGCTTTTGGAGATAGACCCTCTGGGGTAACAGTGAATTAGACTCGTCAATTTGTACTATTGTACGGTTGAAAGGTTTAAGGACTGCCGCAAGGACATGGTGCTTAAAGGTCAGTCGATGAATTAAGAATCCCCACGCCTTTAGGCTGGGGAGTGTCAACTCAGCCACAGGTGATTTAGCAGATCTGAAAAATAAAAGTTGAGAGAGGGGATGGTTTCCAGATTGCTGCGTTCCTCCCCATGCGTAACGCCGTGAGTGATACCACTTCTCAAAAAAATGCCACTGTAGACAAGCTGCACAGCCAAACATAATCAGTTATTCCTAATCTCAAATCTTAAATAGAAATCCTAAATCAATTGCAAACACATTGGGCTTCCCCAATTCTGATGAAGTTGGTATTAATTAAGATAAATTTTGGTGACTCATTTAGAATTGCTAAATTTCAACTTTCTAATGGTATGAGTTGGGGAGACGGTGACTTCATCCCGCTCACTAATCGCCAATGATTCATTATTTATAACTTATGCACTCCTCACAAACCAACCGTTTCATTTAACTATTATTGATGGGTTAAAGCCCGTGTATTTTTCTTAAAAAAACCCGGCGTTTGGAAACCCTTGTGTCCCAGAGTATTACTAATCACTAATAAACTGGGTTCAATAGGACGATTTCTTAACTGTCACAGCTTATTCCTCCACACCTAAACAACATACCCACAATCAAAACAACATTCTACGATTGAGGTAGAGCAAGTATTTGTGGAAAAAAACAGGTTTTTCGCCACTCTTGCCCTGCATTGTTACTCATAACTAATAAACCGGGATTAATAGGACGCTCACTTAACTGTCACAGTTTATTACTCCAGACCTAAAACACCTACCCACAATCAAAACAACATTCCACCAAGGCATCGCTATGTATTACACTTTCGCAGGTTTTGGTGCCGCCACAGGCATATTTTTACTGCTAGTTTTTGCCATTCTGCAATGGCTGCACGTCTCGGCCGGCAGTTTTATTGATTGGGTAATTGCCATTGCTATTTTTGAATGGCTGTTGCTGATAGTTACAGTTCCCTGGAATATCCATTTTGAAGCTAAAGAAGTTTTAGCGCAAGCCGCAGAATCGACTAAAAAAAACATTGCTGTCGATCAGGAACAAGTCAAATACGTTACTGTATTAGTTAGCCGATCGCTCTTTGTGGCGATCGCACTTCACCTGTTTAGCGCGATCGCACTTTACGCCCTAGCCGCCGCCGGAATTAGTGCTATTGGCTATCTCAGTTCCGCTGCTGCACTGCTGTTAACTGTACTGCGTCCAGCTATCCGAGGTTATCAGTATTTAGCCCAACGGCTGACAAGTATCCGCCGCCAATTTTTGCACCCCCGCGAAGATATTGTCGAACTCCGCAGCCGCTTTGCAAAGTTAGAATCGACAGTTAAAGATTTGGCCAATCAAATAAGTTCAGACAATCCGAATTCGTGGGTGGCTGTCCAAAATCGGGAACGGGAAGCTATCAGAAGAGAATTAACTACTGTATCCGCATCTCTACAATCTTTGCAAGCGACCAATCAGGCAGAGCACACTAAACTGAGAAGAGATGCAGAAAGTGCGATCGCCCAACTCACCGATGACGGACAATTTCTCAACCACGTCCGCGAAATCATCCGCTTCTTTAAAGAATCGTAAAGTCAGTTGATAGTTGACAGTTGACAGTTGTCTGTTGACTGTTGACTGTTGTCATTAGTTACCAATCCCCGATGCCCGATGCCCAATTGCAAATTCCCTATCTTTAGATAGATGCCAAATAGTTGCAAATAGTTAAAATTTTAATAAAAACAGAATTTAGTCAGTCTTCAGGAAGACGCAATAAAGGTATTTTCCCTAACAGCAATTTTTCGCAAACTATAACCAAAGATAGTTTGTGAATGAGCTAGCTTTGGATTAATATTTAAACATAAGCCAAAGACCTTTTTGAAAAGATAACTCAGGAATAAATCATGACTAATCGCCAACCAATACCGCCCAAAAAAGAAGTTAGCAAATCAACACCGGCCGACGAACAAATCGAAGCCAATATGGAAGCCCCCCACTACGACAGGGGCATTACTCCTGCGGAGACAGCAGCGCGGCAAGAACGCGAAGGCGCTAACTTCATGCACCATACCACCGAAGGGAAGCAGAAAAGTGCAAAAACTGATGACCAAACCGATGACGAAAGCATTCACACTACAGATGGTTATACAGTAGACCAAGAAGGTCTAGTTAACAATTACGCGATCGAACCGGAAATGTACATCAACGAACCGGGCGATTTGAGAGCAAAAGAAGAAGCCGAAGCCGCAGAACGCGCTCAAATTCTCGCAGAAATCAAAGATAAAAAAGGCGAGGAAGGAAAACTGACAATGGATGCAGACACCCGTGGCAAAGGGCCGGGCATTATCTAGATTGTGTGCTGGGTAGTTGCGTTTCAGCGCGCGAGGTTGCAACTACTGCAAAGCACAGGGGCGGGTTTTTATAGTTCCGGCAATTATCGATCGATATTTCCGGTATCACCCGCCCCTATTTTCTTTTCCACATCTGTTTTTTGAGTTAAGAGGTTACATCTTACATCTTGCACCAATATCAATAATCCTTTTTTGGGCTGGGTCTCGTGCCCGACCCCTACTCCTCACAATAAAACTCATTGTTTGTGGAACAGGCATCTTGCCTGTTCTTGAGAATGGTGCAAGATGTGAGTTACATCTGAGATATTGCACCATTCTCAATTACTTGTTTAGGAACAGGCAAGATGCCTGTTCCACAAGAGATGAATTTTTTTGTGGAACAGGCATCTTGCCTGTTCTTCAGAATGGTGCAAGATGTGAGTTACATCGTACATCTCTCAATTACCGTATCAATCGGCAAGTTTTCACACCCAGCTCAAAAACGCCTTAAAATTCCTCAAGCTTTAACATTTTCCCTCAGCCAATTAAACTTAGCCTCAGCTAGCGCCAAATTTTCCAGAACGTTAGGATTGATATCCTCGCGTTCAAATTCTGGTTGATCTAGTTCAATATTGCGACCATATTCTATATGTCGGATCGTACCGCGCATCCTGTCTGCCAGACACAGTGAAATTCCATAATAAAACCGGGAAGCAAAGCCCATATCGTTTTGAAGTTTGATTACTAACTGCCGCCTAGGAATTGCCAGCAAGTGAGTTTCTTCGATCGCCTTCACCGTTGCTAAAGGAGGGCGAGCATCAATGAAAGAGACTTCTCCCACCAGTTCTCCGCTGGCTATTTTAGCGATTTCTCTAGTCCGCTCAGCCTCGATTAAAACGCTCAAACTCCCATTCAAAACAATGTAGAGCGCATCTATCTGCCTCCCTTCATGGATCAAAATCCCGCCCGGCTCTAGAACTTCTTTTTTACCTTTATGGACGATCCAGTTGATATCGTCATTATTTAACTGGCTCAAAATAAAAAGTGCTTTTTTTCTGCTGCTGTCGGCCATAAGTTTTAGCTCTCGATCGCTTCTTCTTTATATAAAATTTAGATGGCGCGCGATCGCAACTTCTTCCGAAGCAGTCCTCGCTCAATAGAGTTTTTTTTATCTTGCCTAACTTCTTCGCAAAACCCCTATCGGGCAGGCTTTGCTCATAGCAGATCAATCACGCTGAAACATAATCTCTCAATACTAGCATTTGTTAAACAATCTTTTTTAACTCGATAGACCTCCCCAACATCCGGCGAAATTCCCGTCTCAAAAGGAAGTGGGTTCACCCGCCCAGCTTTGGTGCGGGATCGGGCGCGGCAGACAATGCTCCGCGCCCAGTCTTGCTCACTAAATCGATCGCAAATCAGGATAGCCCGCCAACATATCGTCAGCAGTCAGAGTGTCCCCGTTCGCTTGAGGAGTCCACAGCACCTCAACCGCCAGCAACTGCTCGCTCGATACTCCCCCAATCTGACGCAAAGCTTGGCGCAAATCTTCAGAGTTTTTCACTGCTGGCAATTGCAATTTACCTTGAGTACCGACAATCACCGTCACCACAATAAATTCCCCAGGATCTGAATTCAAATCAGAAGCAACCAGCGCCCCATTTTCCTGCAAACCAGGCAGGATATTGCTGCTCCCTGCTTGTCGGAGCTGATTGTTATAATTCGAGAGCGTTTCTTCAGTAAATTTGCTGCGTTCTGCCAAAGAAAATTGATTAAACTTAGCTTCGGCTGCTTCCAAGCGAGTTTGCACAGATTCAGCGCCCGCGTAAACCCAGTATTCAGGATGCCGCAGCAGCGCCAGAGTAGATTCTTGCAGCACTTGAGCGCGACCGGCCGCTGTATCGGTATCCGCTTTTCGGGCTAGGGAGTCGAGTTCGGCTTGCAAACCGCGGGCCTCTGCTAGCAAACCAACTTGCAAGCGGCCGACAGATACGGTGGTAGTGGGGGCGCTGTTGCCGAGTTCGTCAGTTCCGCCCCCGGCGCGGCGGAAGCTTTGGACGAGGAAATTAGCGATCGAAATAAAAATCAAAATCGAGAACAGGCCGCCAAACCCGCCCCCAAAGCCAAAAAACGGCAGCAAGAACGGGAAACCGAAGCCGCCACCAAAGCCACGGCCTGGGTAGTAGCCCCCTCCCGACGGCGCGTAAGTGCGACTAGGAGACGAGTAACTGCGCGCCGGAGCTCTAAAAGAGCCGCCGCCGATGCGTCCTCCGCTGCGGGCCGCCAGAGCTCCGTCAGCGTTACCGAGGGCTAGCGTCAGTACCAGACCGATCGCAAATAGTGATTTCAAAAGCGGTTTGATCTTGGAAATTAGTTGCTTGTACATAAGACCGTTACTATTCGATACATTTATAATTTACAGTCTATCCTCGCTTCTGGGCAGCCTGGTTATAGGTATGAAGCCAGCGAGATATCCGTACCAACCGATCCAACCACAGTTAGGCATGAGTCTGCAAACGAGAAAAGCTAGAAAGGACTGGCATTCCTGACTACAAACAATCGACATCCTGGCTTTTACAGAAGTTTACTTAAGTCCAGGGCGATCGGCCAACAATAAGCTTTAGACTTTTAAAGAAGCGCCACGAGTCCTAGAAAACAGGGCTTTATCTACCGTAAAAAAAACATTATGTTTCCAACTCACCGCCCCCGCCGCCTCCGCAACCATCCCCAACTCCGCCGGATGGTACGCGAAAATATCTTGACAACCAGCGATTTAATTTACCCCTTATTTGCCGTACCGGGGGAAGCTTTTGCTAAAGAAGTCACATCGATGCCGGGAGTTTACCAGCTATCGGTAGACAAAATAGTAGAAGAAGCAAAAGAAGTCTACGACCTCGGCATTCCGGCTATTATTTTATTCGGCATTCCCGCAGACAAAGATACCGACGCGACAGGTGCTTGGCACGACTGCGGCATCGTCCAAAAAGCGACGGAAGCAGTTAAAAAAGCCGTACCAGATTTAATCGTCATGGTCGATACTTGTCTGTGCGAATATACCACTCACGGTCACTGTGGCTATTTGGAAGTCGGAGATTTAAGCGGCCGCGTCTTGAACGATCCCACACTAGAATTGCTGAAGAAAACCGCCGTTGCTCAAGCTAAAGCCGGTGCAGATATTATCGCACCGTCGGGAATGATGGACGGTTTTGTCGGAGCAATTCGCGAAGGATTGGACTCCGCTGGATTTGAAGATATTCCCATCATGTCTTACGCGGCAAAATACGCCTCAGCTTATTATGGCCCATTCCGAGATGCAGCAGAGTCTGCTCCGCAATTTGGCGATCGGCGCACCTATCAAATGGACCCAGGAAACGGCCGCGAAGCTCTGAAAGAAATTGCTCTCGACATTGCCGAAGGCGCAGATATGCTCATGGTTAAACCCGCTTTAGCTTACATGGACATCATCTGGCGCGTGAAGGAAGCAACTAACCTGCCAGTTGCTGCTTACAACGTTTCTGGGGAATATGCGATGGTGAAAGCCGCCGCCCTCAACGGTTGGATAGATGAAGAAAGAGTAGTGATGGAAACTTTGACAGGATTCAAGCGTGCTGGTTGTGATTTGATTTTGACTTATCACGCCAAAGACGCCGCCCGCTGGCTGCAAAACTGATTCAGTTGATTTGAGATTAGAGATTAAAGAATTGACTCCACAGCACAATCTTCGGGTGTTCTTGTGGAGTCAATACTTCTCTGGATCGGTGATTTTTGAGCAATTAGGCAACACACAAGCTATAGCTTACGCTTACCGATAAACGACGCCTCGAAACCGAGTTTTTACCGTTTCAGTGGGCTGTAACTGAGATATTGCACCATTCTCAGGAACAGGCTTTTCGGCTTGTTCCACAAGAAAATTCACTCTTTGTGGAATAGGCCGAAAAGCCTGTTCATAAAAAGCTTATTGACAATGGTGCAACATTTCAGTTGTAACGAAGTATTGCTATGAAAAAACCCGGTTTCTCTGTAGACAAACTCCCACCCCTAAAAAATCAGTCATTCCCCATCTAAAATCTCTAATCTCAGATATCAAATGGTATGAGTTCTAAGTTGGGAATTTTGAGTCAAAGACTTTTTTTCAAGATTTACCCCAAAAAGTATTAATGATCACCGAAATTAGTTAGAAAATATGTATGAATAAAAATAGTTTTGTAAATGGGGAATTCAACCATTGATCGTTCCCAAGCAAAATCAACTTTCACTCGTGTAAAACAGTAAAAGTAACACAGTTGAGATACAACTTCAAGGCAGATTGAGCATGACATCAACGACTAGGGATTCCAGTCACATTCAATTTTGTATAGGTCGCGATCGCGCAGACATCGCACAGATCCAAGAACTATTTAAAGCCGCCGCCTTTTGGGCGAGGGAACGCAAGATAGAAGATTGGGAAATTGCGATCGCCAACAGCGAACCAGTTGTTACAGTTTGGGACGACTCACGGGCGATCGGCTTTGCCAGAGCCACCTCAGATGGCATCTATCGAGCCACCATCTGGGATGTCGCCATTCACCCGGATTACCAAGGTGCAGGACTCGGCCGCAAATTAGTGCAAACCGTCTTGAGTCACCCTCGGATGTGCCGAGTAGAGCGAGTTTACCTGATGACAACTTACAAACAAAGCTTCTACGAGCGCATCGGTTTTCAGCAAAACGCTAGCACCACAATGGTACTTGAAAATCAGCTTCTAGAAGAGAATCTCGAATTAGAAATTAGCAACGGCGAATTGCTAACTGCTAATTGTTAAATACTCACAAGATTGGCACCAAAATCTATAATATGTAGGGTGCGTCAGGGCGCACCTTACTCCCTATAAATTACCCACAATCAGGACACAGCAGTGCCCTTTCCCTACAATTATCGGCAATCAGGACATACCAGTGCCGTTTCCCTACAATTAATAGAGCGATAGCTATATTAAATCCGTTAGGATTGCAACGATCTAAATGGAGGACACGGCAGTGCCCTGTCCCTACAATGTTCTCTCCCTTCTCCCTTCTTCCTTCTTCCTTCTTCCTTCATCAGAAAGTTGCCAAAGGAATAGAACACTGAGTCCGGTTAAAATTGCACTCTTCGGACTCAGAAGGCACAGCCAGAACCTCCAACTTTCCGCTCATCAAACTTAAAAGAGTCTGATTCATCAATAACCTCATTCCAGAAGACACCTGAGAATTATCGCTGCTCTTGGTAATATCACACTCCAAATTGTGCTTCAGCAAATCCCAAGACTCGCTCCAAGCACTCACTGAACGCTGATCGTCCACCCAAATGTGAACGCATCCAGATTCCGGCGAAGAATGCGCCGAAACAGAAATACTCCCCTCCTCCATCTGAGCAACAGCAGTATCTACCAAATTGACTAAAACTTGCCTAAACCTCGGCAAATCTGCCAATACATAAATCCCCGGATCTGGCGGCAATATCTCCAAACGAATGCCGCGATTAGCAGCTTGCAAGTAAGTTAAATCATCAACCTCGTCAAAAACCTTAGCTAACTGAATCGGCTCAATATCCATCCTTTCAGTGCCGTGTTCAGTTTTAGCAACAGAGATAATTTCATCTATTAATTTCACCAGCTTGAGTGCCGCGGCGTGAGCTTGCTCGACAAACTCTCGTTCCTCAGCAGGATCGTCGCACAAATCTGAGAGAATTAATTGCAGCGTACCAATCATAGTGCTCAGGGGCGATCGCAACTCGTGAGAAGTTCGAGCCAAAAAACCCGCCTTAAATTGGCTCATCTCCGATGCCATCTGATAAGCCAATTGAGTTTGCTTAAGTTGCTCGGAAAGGGCATCAAACTTCTCTAAGTGAATTTCTTGAGGAGGTGGGGCCACTTTGGGCGCCGGTTCGGGCTGTTGCGAGCTTTTTTGCCGCAGGCGCCAAATCAAACTGCTTCCCAAACCCAGCCCCAGTCCCATACCTAAATATATAAAGTTGCTCCAGCCGATCGGCGCCATATTGCTTTGCCTTGGAGTTTAGCTTTTAGCATTCTAACTCGATCGCGCCTTGTCGCAATATTTCCCACTCGCTGCCCGTCCATTTAGCCACAGTCGAAGGCAAACTCGAAGCTGTTGTCGCTGTTGCTAATTCAGAAGGAACTAATGTCAAGACTTCGGGAAACTGAGCCTCAATTTCTGCCACCGACTCCAGAGGCGGCTGGCCGGATAAATTAGCACTGGTAGTAGCCAAAGGGCCTGTCTGCTCTAGAATCTTTAGGGCAAGGGGAAAGTTAGGCACTCGTACTCCGATTGTAGTCCGATCGATGGGATTGAGAGCCGCCGGGACTTTTGCCGAAGCCGGCAGCACCAAAGTTAACGCCCCCGGCCAATAGGATTCGGCCACTTGCTGCCACAACTTTAACTCTGCTGGACTTCCCTGCACGTAAGGCCACAAAGCCTGGGCCGATGCTGCCATCAAAATTAGCGGTTTGTCTTGACTGCGGCGTTTAGCTGCAAAAATCAACTCCGAGCGATCGGGACGCGCAGCCAAAGCGGGTACAGTATCTGTAGGAAAACTGACGATATGATTACCAGAAATTGCCCCTTGAACTAGGGAGTCGATCGAAACTTGTGTCATGCCATTTTAGATTTTAGATTTTAGATTTTAGATTTTAGAATTGCGGCATATTCTTGAAACCTAAAGACGGTACGCTAAGGCAAACCGATCGATTCCTGCTAAATCAGCAAATATCTGAACTCGATCGTAACTCCCGTGACTTTGCAGCATATCAGCTACCGCCGCTTCTTGTCCCGCCATCATCTCGACCAACCAAACACCCCCAGATTCTAAATAATCGGGAGCCGTTTCGACCAAATGCCGGATGCACTCTAACCCGTCCAAACCGCCGTCTAAAGCCTGATGAGGTTCATGCTTCAAAACTTCCGGTTGCAGAGTCAGCACCGTGCTGCTGGGAATGTAAGGGGGGTTAGACACCATGCCGCTAACGCGACCTTTGAGAAATTCTAGCGGTTCCCACCACGAACCTTGATAAAAATTAATTCGCGATGCAAAACCCAAATTCTCAGCATTCAGTCGAGCCACTGCCAAAGCTTCCGAACTGCAATCTACCGCATAAACCCTAGCATTTGTCAACGCAGAAGCTAAGCCGATCGCGATCGCCCCGCTGCCTGTCCCCAAATCCACCCAATGCGATTGGGCAAATTCTCCCCCCCGAAGCTGGGAGAAGTTTAAATCTTCTCCCCCCCTTAGTAAGGGGGGGTTGGGGGGGGTAGATTTTTGATTGATATTTTCTGCTTCTAAACGGCTTTTAACAGCTTCTACAGCCAAATCGATCAGCAATTCCGTTTCAGGACGCGGAATTAGCACCGCCGGCGTTACTTTGAGCGAAAAATGCCGCCAATGTGCAACTCCCGTTAAATACTGCACCGGCACCCGTTGCTGCAAGCGCCGCTGCCACAATTGAGCAAGTTCAGATAAAGACAACTTTAATTCTATTTTTGGCCAATCTTTAAACGACTCCAAACGCAGAGCCAACCTATCCAAACCTGCCAGCTCTTGCAGCAGCCAGTCGATTTCTGCTAGGGGAATGTCATGGGCGATCGCCTCTGTTTTAGCTTGATTCACCCACTGCCAAAGCTCTAAACCAGAAACAAACATAAGACTTTTTGGGAATTGGGCATCGGGCATCGGGCATCGGGAATTGGTAACTAATGACAACAGACAACAGTCAACAGTTAACTGTCAACTGTCAACTGTCAACTGTCAACTGTCAACTGACTAAATATTAGCGAGCTGGAGCCGGAGAGGCTGGAGCCGGCCGAGCTGGAGCCGGAGCAACCTGTGGATTTTGGCCCGCACCGGCAGGTTGGAGCGATCGCACAAATTCCAGCGACTCCCGCGACGGAATCAAAATCATTTGGGTCAAAAACGGGTCGTTTTCAGTACGCAAAGCTTCCAAAACGCTCTCCAAGTTCACCACCTCAATCTTAATTGTGGCAGTCACGTTGGGCTGCTGCTGCTTAAAACGATCGACCATACCCTGTAAATCCTCCTTGTTAAAAAACAAGGGAATCACCTCTTGCTGACCCCGCTGAATCGTCAAATAACCATTTTCTGCGCCGCCTCTTGCCAAAAACAGAGGTACACCGTTGAACTCATTAACTTGTTGACCAGTCTGCTGAAGTACAGTTTTAGCCGACTGCACCTGCTGTGGAGCCGGAACGAAAGCAAATTGCACTTCCTCCGGCTTACCTTTATTTGCTTGAGTGAGCTGATAAATTTCGCCCAGGGATACTGGCATCACGCGCACCGTGGCCGCCAACTGAGGATTTCTGGTTTTCAGTTGATCGACAAAAGCTTGAGCATCTTTCTGGCTGATGAAAATTCCCGCCACGGAAGCATTACCAGTTTGACCCTCACCCTGCTTAGGAACAGAAGCGATCAAGGGCGCACCCTGAGCGTCTGTAATCGTAAATACCGGCACCGAGCGCAATTTTTCCAAAATTTGCGGCTCCGGCAGTGCCAGTGCAGACATCTTGCCAATTGGGGAGGGGCCCAGCAGAGTGCTGCCGACAATTCCCAATATTGCGCCCAAACGAACTAATGATTTCATGTTTTTTCCATCAGGAGCGATCCTGAAACACATTAACGCAAAGACTCGCGCTTTCACACGATCGGCAAAAACTGCCTCAATTTGTTTTCATTTTGACGAAATGTAAACATCAGAGACAGTTCTGCTTCAATCTATTATTTAACATTGTCCGATCGGGATGACAGGATTTGAACCTGCGACATCCTGCTCCCAAAGCAGGCGCGCTACCAAGCTGCGCTACATCCCGGTGTTATAGTTAGCTAACCTCTAACCATTAACACACAAAACCGCTTGCTTGTCAAGCTTTATTAAATATTTAGCTCTCGATGGAGCTAAGGCGAAGTTTTTTTCAGGTTGTGCGGTTTGACGCCACCCAAAAACCGATACCACCCCCTGACTCCTATCGCGATCTGCTCAAATCGACTGACAATACTTGCACAGCTTTATAACTGCCCTGATGCCGGGATACATCCAAGCGTAAGTGAGGGCAGCGCACAGGTGCAGTCGGTGTTGGCAGCGTCAATATTGTATTGTAGATCCTCAACAAATCAACGCCGACCTGCACCTCGCTCGCTAATCAGGATACCAAAACATACCTTTAATCCCCTCTGGATCGGACATAAAGCCCAAATTGCGGTAAAAATCCACCACTTGAGGGTCAGCAAATAAGGTAATGTTGCTGATATCTTCACTGCGGAGTTTTTTAATGATGTATTTCATCAGCGCCTTGCCCATGCCTTTGCCCTGGTAGTCGGGATGAACTACCACATCCCAAAGCGTGGCATTAAAAGCATGGTCTGAAGTCGCTCTGGCGAAACCCACCAGCCGTCGCTGGCTGCCCCGCATCTCCCACATAGAGACGACTAGGAAGCTGTGCACAATAGCTTTTTTGACTTTACGCAGGGGACGGCGGGACCAACCCACTGCATTACAAAGTTCTTCGAGTTCGTAGAGGTCAATGTCCCGATCGCAACTGAAAAAGATGCGAGCGTTTCCGCTGGCGGGCTTGCGAAACGTTGGGGAAAGCGGATCGCCTAACCCAACAGCCACATCTTCCTCAAAATCCGCTGTTTGGGGTACAGAGGCAGACTCAGAACTACTAAATAAGTTTTTCCAAAAACCCATGCAGGCGCGGTTAAGGTAGTAGAAGTTGGACGACGAGAAAGAGAACCAGACATATAAACCCACTCCGATCGGCGTAGGATCAATTGCCGGTAGCCTCTTGAGGAACAGTTTACGGTACACTCATCTTACGCCGAAAACAGGGATTTGTCGTCCAACATTGAGTCTGCGCTTTTTTTATTCTGTCAAGTCTGGTAGAACTGTTCTGCTAGCCAGTGCCCAGACAACCCGCTTTTAAGGTAAAATTTGTTGCCGAACCAGGACAGAGGTATATTGGGAAATGCTTCTTTTGAGTGCCGCCGATCGCGCCGGAACTTATACCCTTGGTGGGAAATACCACTGGAATGGCGCAACGTGACATTCTCGTGATAAGTTCTCAGACCACGAATTTCTTGATGGTACAAGTTCCCGGATTTATCCGTGGAATCAATCCCAAATCGAAAATCGAAAATCCTCAAGCCCCCGCATTTATCCGTGGGGTCGCCTCTAAAATCTAAAATCTAAAATCTAAAATCGATTGACAGATTTGACTTTTGCTTTTAGTGAGGAGACGGGCACAATTTAAGTCGAATCGTCGAATCGAAAATCCCATTGCCATAAGGCATGGAAGAGTCAATACCTAGTATATCTCCCGCACCTTCTCCTCAATTATGGCTTCGGGTTTAAAACCATCTACACTAGAACTTCTCAAGCGCTTTAACCGAGCGTTTCCGCAGTTTTATGAGCAATTTGTCAGCAGCGAAATCCAGTTGCAAAACCTCAAATTAGCTTACCAGCTTTACAAAACTCGGCAAGCAGTCATCGAAATCCGAGCCGAAGGTAACAAAAGTGCCCTGCATTTTGCTTACCGGAACCAGTCTTTTCTATTGAGCGATATTTTTGGAGTGCTCGCGGCCTACGGGCTGACAATTCACAGTCTGAGTCTGTACGGTCAAATTTACCCCCCGATGCTGGTATTTATCAAATTGGTCGTATCTCGCGGTGGCAAGGTACTGGCAGATAAAACAGCAGAAAACGTCTGTAGAGCCGTTCGAGAGGCATTGGCGGGGCATTTTGAGGTTGAAGAGATGTTGGCGGTGGAATTTAATTTAGACGCGGGTTTGGAAGATGTGGCAACTGAATTCTACGTCGATCCGGTTTTCCACTTGCCAGCTTTGCTGATTGAAGCAGATAATCAGCCTGGACTTTTTTATAAAGTTATGTATGCCATCTGGCAAGAGGATTTATTGGTAGTAAATGCTAATTTGCTAGTTTGGCGGGGGCGAACTCGCCTGATTCTCTACTTGTTGGGGCCCAATGAAAGTTTAATTCCCGAATATCTGGGGCAAAAAATCGCTGAGGGGGTGCGACAAAGATTGCTAGGCGAGCGATTTTAGGGCAAGCTGCCGATGCTCCCTAAATAACTCGATTTCTATAAATATAGCAATCCTCGCCTCATTTGTAAAAATATGTAGGGGTAGTGCTACCCCTCCTCCCCGTGCCTACCCCAGCCTGCATCGGGGCAACCGGGCGTGGGGAGAGCCCCTACAAGAATTACACGAATCATTTAGGATTGCTATAGACATTAGTTTGCAGAAGTTTTCCAGTGAGATAGGATAAAAAGCTCGGCAACATTTTTCGTACAAACGAGTGTAGATAGCGGTTCTCATAAACATGGGACACGCCGAAACGATGTTGTCAATCTTTTTAAGTTTTACAGCGCCTATTTACTTAAATAAGATCGCGGGACTACAGGCAAAAGTCGCAAATATCCGCAAAAATGCGCTCCATAAAATTATGTATCACTTCGCCCAAAACTAGCGATAGGTAACGCTAGCTAGAGAATTAAGAGATTAAATAAATTGTTGTATGCTAAAAATTTAGTTGGTTGAATAGTTGAAGGTAGGAAGTACGATTTTTTTTTGTAAGTAACCTACAAAAAAATATAATTTGACACTGGAACACCGAGAGTTAACAACTTTCAAATCGACCAATTTTGGGAAAATTATTGCCACAAAATATCCTTAAAAAATCGCGTTGATTTATGTCGCAATTGCGCTCATACAGCAGAGAGAAATTTGAATACTGCAAAAAACATAGAACGCTGGTTTGAAGGAATATTTATTCTCGGCCGATCGCATAAAAGGGCAAGCTATGCCAAGATTGCCCGTGCAGTGGACAAAAGTAGCGTCAGCGACCGCGCGTTGCACCAGGAAGTAAGCGGTAAATCGATAAAGTTGAGTATTTTTGACTTAACTTATAGCGCTTGTTGGGTAGATGAGGTAAACAATTGAACTGAAAAAGCTTGAGAACACAGGATTTCGGCGTACTCTCTCTTTCTGAGAAAGGCTATACATAGGTTTACATCGGTCTTATGGAGCGGGTAGGATAAAAGTATGGCAACAATCGACATCCTAGGGGTTCGGCACGCTTACGATTTGACGGCTCCGACTTCAACTTCCCCGGTTCTGGTATTTGTCCACGGCTGGCTGTTAAGCCGCCACTACTGGCAACCTTTGACCGATCGCTTGGCATCAAACTATCAGTGCCTTACCTACGATTTGCGGGGGTTTGGCGATTCTCAATCCGACGGTGGCCTTCATCATGGGCATTCCGAACCGCTAAATTCCTGCTACACTCCGGCAGCTTACGCTCGCGATTTGGAAATTTTACTCGAAAAACTCGATATATCTTCTGCTTGGCTGGTGGGACACTCTCTGGGCGGTACGATCGCCCTTTGGGGAGCCAGCAAATTCTCCGATCGCGTTAAAGGCGTGGTCTGCATCAATGCAGGGGGCGGCATCTATCTTAAGGAAGAATTCGAGCGGTTTCGAGCGGTAGGCAAGCAGCTAGTGACAATGCGTCCCGGCTGGCTGCCTCGGTTGCCGTTAGCAGATTACGTGTTTGCCCGCGATTCTGTAGCCCGCTCGATCGGCAGATCCTGGGGAAGGCAGCGCTTAATAGATTTCGTGGGAGCTCATCCAGAGGCAGCTTTGGGGGCTTTGTTGGACTCCACCACAGAAGCGGAGATTCACCTCTTGCCGCAAATAGTATCCCGACTCAAGCAGCCTGTTTATTTTATTGCCGGTACTAAAGACAAAATTATGGAACCAAAATACGTGCTGCATTTGGCTAGCTTTCACTGGATGTTCCAAGGTTGCGGCGAGAATGTCCTTCAGCTTCCCGATTGTGGTCATTTGGCAATGGTGGAACAGCCGGATGCAGTGGCTAGTTACCTGCAAAATATTCTGAAAGAACATGATTAGATGGCATGGGGCATGGGGCATGGGGCATGGGGCATGGGGCGTTAGAACTTACAAATAACCAATAACCAATAACCAATAACCAATAACCAATAACAACTGACTTCTTCCTTAACCTAAAATCTGTTATGTTTAAAGAGGTAAGTCTGCCCGATCGCCCTTTTGGTACAGACGTTTCGATTAATATAGCGACTTTCAACTCTAAATTCTAATTCTGCTTAAATATCTGTGCGCGTTAACCTCACCGATCGGCAACAACACATCCTTTGGGCAACGGTTCGCCACTACATAGCAACAGCGGAACCCGTTGGCTCAAAAGCTTTGGCTGACGAATTCAACCTCAGCGTCAGCCCAGCTACAATTCGCAATGCGATGGGGACTCTTGAAAAAGCTGGACTGCTTTATCAGCCCCACACTTCGGCAGGACGAGTCCCCTCTGACTCCGGCTACCGAATTTATGTAGACCAGTTGATTCAGCCGTCTGATACGCTGGCCCGCAAGGTGGAACAGGTACTAGACCAACTCAATTGGTCGGATGGTCGCATGGACGCGGCACTCCGCGGCGCTGCTCAAATCCTGGCAACTATCAGCGGTTACATAGCCATGATCACCATACCGCAAACCAATATGGCTTGCTTGCGCCACTTGCAACTGGTGCAGCTAGAGCCGGGAAAGGTGATGCTGATAGTGGTGACGGATGCCTACGAAACTCAGTCGGTTTTGGTGCAGTTGCCGAGGGATGCAGAAGGTAACACGCCTGATGCCGAAATTGTCGATCGCCAGTTGCAGATTTTGTCGAATTTTTTGAACAGCAAGTTGCGGGGACGATCGCTCTCGGAACTCTCGGCTGTAGACTGGAGCGAGTTAGACCGCGACTTTGAGCTGTACGCTGAGTGGATGGGAACTATGCTGACTGCTTTGAGCAGCCGCCAAAGCAATCCAACCTACACGCGGATTCTGATCGGCGGTTTAGCAGAAGCGCTGCGCTTGCCTGAGTTTTCGCAGTTGCAGCAAGTTCAAACCCTGGTGCAATTGCTCGAACAAGAGCAGGAACTGCTTTGGCCTTTGATTTTTGAATCGCCGGAGTTAGACACCCCCGGCAAGCGGGTAACGGTGCGTATTGGTTCGGAAAATTCTTTAGAACCGATTCGTGGCTGTACTCTGATTTCTTCGACTTACCGCCGGGGATCGGTGCCGGTGGGTAGTGTTGGGGTTTTGGGGCCGACGCGGATGGTTTACGAAAATGCGATCGCGGTTGTGGAAGCTGCGGCGGATTATTTGTCAGAAGCTATTGGCGGAAATCGAGTTGGTTTTCCTGATGGGGATCGAGGGCGATCGGATAATCCTTTGTTAGATGCACCCTAATTTGATAGCCCCAAGCTTAACTGGCTTGGGGTTTTATTGTCTGTGGATGTACTCGCAACCTTTAAAAACAGGGTTTGGTGACAAAAAACCTAGGCTTTTATACTCTTTTTGAGGCAAGAAACTAAAGCTTCGCGGTTGACAAGAGAGTTTTGTAAACAACCCGGTTTCTGTGTCCATGAGCGGCTCGGAAAGTGGCAGGAGTTGCGGGCGATCGACTTTCCAGCGATCGCGAGAAAGAGATGGCGATGGTGAGCGATCGGGCCTTCGCAGAAAGTGGCCGCGGATCGTTAGTCGAACGGCGGGTTTAGCAGCCCAACTGACGAGTTTTGTTGCCAACCGGGTGGGCTGCTAAAACCGCTCTAGGGATAGCGGCTATGACCAATGAATAGATGAGGCGTCCACCCTGGGAGCGTCGATTCCCAAGGCAGCAGAATGTCAAAATATTAAGACATTTTAGAGAGTTCGTCAAAAACAACTAAAAAAGATTAGTGTGGATAGGAAAGCAATATTTCTTTTGGGAATAGCCCGGGTTAGACAATTGCAAATAACTTGCAGTGAATTTGGCTTGATTGCCACTCCATAAAAAATTTAACCGCTGAGTTAAGATCGAAACGAAATTTAGGGAATTTTCTTTTAGCATTCAATGAAATCGACTGATAAAACTAAGAATACCTTTGCGATAACAACGCCTCTGTATTATGTAAACGATTTACCTCACGTTGGCAGCGCTTATACGACTATGGCTGCGGATGCCCTAGCGCGATTTGAGCGGCTGCGGGGAAAATCTGTTTTGCTGGTTACGGGGACGGATGAACACGGGCAGAAAATTCAGCGGACAGCCGAGAGTTTGGGACGATCGCCCCAAGCTCACTGCGATTCAGTGGTTCCGGCGTTTGAGACGCTTTGGGAGCAACTCGATATCCAGTACGATCGGTTCATTCGCACAACTTCGCGGCGTCACGAGTACATTGTCAAAGAATTTTTCCAGCGCGTCTGGAACTCCGGCGACATCTACTTGAACCAGCAACAAGGCTGGTACTGCGTCTCCTGTGAAGAATTTAAGGATGAACGGGAATTGTTGCCGGGAAATCGGTGCTCTGTCCACACCAGCAAGGAAGTTGAGTGGCGCGACGAGGAAAATTACTTTTTCCGTCTGTCACGGTATCAAGACCAACTGCTGGCATTGTACGCAGAACGTCCCGACTTCATCGCGCCGGAAAGCCGACGCAACGAAGTGCTCAGTTTCGTCAACTCTGGACTGCAAGACTTTTCCATTTCTAGAGTGAATCTCGCATGGGGTCTGCCAATGCCAGTTGACCCCAGTCACAGCATCTACGTGTGGTTTGACGCTTTGCTGGGATACGTCACCGCCTTGCTAGATCCTGACAGCGACCCGATTTTGGAGAATGCTTTATCTAAATGGTGGCCGGTTGACTTGCACTTGATCGGCAAAGATATTCTTCGCTTCCACGCAGTTTACTGGCCGGCAATGCTGATGTCAGCGAATCTACTGGTGCCGGGTCGCGTTTTCGCACACGGGTTTTTGACCAAAGACGGCAAAAAAATGGGGAAAACGGAGGGTAATACTTTAAACCCTGTCGAATTGGTCAACAAATACGGCGCTGACGCAGTACGTTACTATTTCCTTAAAGAAATTGAGTTCGGAGAGGACGGCGATTTTAACGAAACTCGGTTTATCAATATATTGAATGCTGAGCTAGCAAATGATTTGGGGAATTTGCTTAATCGTACCCTAAACATGGCTCGCAAATATTGCGGTGCCTGCGTACCAAATGTGTTGGGAGAAAACATTGAGGGCGATAACCTTCTCAAGGCTATGAGCCTGGATTTGGGCGATCGAGTAGCGGGTTTTTACGAAGAGTTGGCTTTTAGCAAGGCTTGCGAAGCCGTGCTTGCATTAGTGCGAGCCGGGAACAAGTTTATTGACGTGCAAGCACCTTGGAGTTTGTACAAGCAGGGACAGATCGAAAGTGTTGAACAAGTGCTATATTCTGTTCTGGAATCTGTTAGACTAGCATCTTACCTTTTATCGCCCATTATTCCCAATATCAGCAACGCTATCTATCAACAGCTAGGTTTTTCAATTGACTTTAACGATCGGGTTACAGTTAACAGTTTAGCGAATTTTGCAGCTCATGCTGCGTGGGGCGCTTTGCCGGCAAACCAAACTCTGGGGGAACCCCAACCTGTTTTTAAGCGGATCGAACTGCTGTAAACAGTACCTTCATAGTTGGCAGCCAGCGCTCTGGGTGTGATGACAGACTACGAATTAGCAGTTATTTCCTTACCAATCTTTCATAAAAATCGAGGCATAACAATCATGTTGAATAGAATAGAAAGCAACGACCTTTTTACGCCGGAACAGGTACTAGAAAATCGTGGTAGAGTGGCAATTTTTATTGACGGTTCTAACCTTTTTTACGCGGCTTTGCAGTTAGGAATTGAGATTGATTACACTAAGCTGCTGTGCCGTTTAACTGCGGGATCGCGGCTGCTGCGCTCTTTCTTCTACACGGGTGTCGATCGCACTAACGAGAAACAGCAGGGGTTTTTGCTGTGGATGCGCCGCAACGGCTACCGGGTGATTTCTAAGGATTTGGTACAGTTGCCAGATGGTTCTAAGAAGGCGAATTTGGATGTAGAAATCGCTGTGGATATGATGGCTTTAGTCGGGTCTTACGACACGGCGGTTTTGGTGAGCGGTGACGGCGATTTGGCTTATGCTGTAGACGCTGTGAGCTATCGCGGTGTGCGGGTAGAGGTGGTGAGTTTGCGATCGATGACGAGCGACAGTTTGATTAATGTAGCCGATCGCTATATCGACCTGGAAATGATTAAGGACGACATCCAAAAAACATCGCGCCCTAATTATGCTTACCGCCCTTTGTCTGGTTTGAGCTTGATGGAGGAACACGACGACAGATAGGGATTTGGTAATGGGTAATTGGTAAGGGTTAATAGGTGATGATTAATGGGTTGAATCATTGAGAATTAGAAGTTAAAAATTTAGACAAAGCATGACACATTTTTAATTTTTGATTAAGTGTTTTTCACGACCCAATTATCAATTACCAATTCCCCATTCCCATTCCCAATTACCTATTATCAATTCCCTATTCCCAATGATTCATCTCCAATCCCAAATTCCCAATCTCAACTCCCCAAAATTGAGGCTGCTATTTTTAGCAGCACTGATTTTGGGGATTGGTGCTTGTGCAGTTCCGCAAGAGACTCAAAAGAACAAATTAGCTGAGGATCTCCAAACTGCTCAACAGTCAAACAGCACTTTAACTTTAAACAAAGTAACTCTAGAACAAGCAAACGAAAAGGGCGAGACGTTCTGGAAAGTCAACTCACAAAATGCCGTTTACAGCAAAGACAAAAAAATAGTTAACGTTCAGAAACCTGTAGGCAAATTGTTTCAAGATGGCAAAGAAATTTACGATATTCAGGGAGAAACTGGCCAGGTATTTCAGGAAGGAAATCAAGTTTTTCTCAAAGGTAACATAGTCGCTACTGACCTTAAAAATGGAGTGGTATTGCGGGGAAATGAGTTGGAGTGGCGGCCAAAGGAGGATGTTTTAGTTGTCCGCAACAATTTGACGGGAGAGAACAAACAGGTGACGGCTTCAGCGAAGGAAGCGCGGGTTTTCACTAGGGCTAAGAGGATGGAGTTATTCGGCTCTGTGGTGGCGAATGTTAAAGATCCGGTTTTGCAATTGCGAACCGAGCACTTAGTGTGGTTTATGGATCAACAAAAGGTAAACAGCACCAAACCTACTCAAATTGACAGATACAAAGATAAAATAGTAACAGACAGCGGTTTTGCCGACCAAGTAGATGTAGACTTAAAAACCAAGATTGCGACGCTGACAAAAAACGCTCAGTTGATGCCTTCAGATCCGCCGCTGCAAATAGAAAGCAGTTTGATGAGTTGGAATTTTCCGGCGCAATCTGTGATATCGCCCGGGCCTGTGAAGGTTTTTCACCGCGTGGAAAAGGTGACGATGACTGGGGATACGGGGCGGGGAGATTTAGAGAAAAAAGTTTTTTATTTGACGGGCAATGTGGTAGGAATTGGGGAAAAACGTCAAGCTCAATTAAATACCGATCGCGTAACGTGGTATTTAACTAATCAGACTTTTGATGCAGAAGGAAATGTGGTTTATCGGCAGCTAAATCCGGTGTTTAATTTGACTGGGCCGAGGGCGGCGGGAGAGTTGAAAAATCAAACTGTGATTGTTAAAGGCGACGGTGGTGGCGGCCAAGTGGTTACGGAATTTGTACCGGATGAGTATCAGGGAACTTTGGGAGAGTAGATGGGATTGCAACCGCAGATGTTGGCAGATGGACGCATGAACGCTGTATGAATGCTGTTTATCGCCACACTCGCCTCAAATTCAATACAAATCCCGGCAATACATCTTCGCCAGACAACTCGGCTGGATTGATCGATATTTCTACTTCTGCCTGCTGTCGGTAAATCTCTACCCGCCGATTTTGCGGGTCAATCAACCAGCCCAATCTCGCCCCGTTGTCGATATATTCCCGCATTTTAGTTTGCAGGGTGGAGAGACTGTCGGAGGCCGATTCCCTACGGGATAGCTTCGCTTCACGCAATTCTACTACAAAGTCGGGGCACAGCGGAACAAAGCCTTTGCGTTCTTGTGCAGTTAGTGCTTCCCAGCGAGTTCGACTCACCCAGGAAGCGTCGGGAGAACGGCGAGCACCGTTAGGAAGGATGAATCCGGTAGAAGAGTCAAAGCCTTCTCCTAAATCTTCGTTTGCTTCACACCAGTTGCCTACTTGCGTACTGATACTGAGGTTGCGGCTGCCTGATTCGCCTCCGGTGGGTGGATTCACCAAAAAAACTGGGTCTGAAGCCCCGTCCTTCTAGGACGGCTTTTCTTTGACTTTGAGGCTCCTGATTAACTCCCTAAGTACGTCGGTTTTAGTCCTGCCTACAGCTTTGCAGTGTTCTTCAAGAATTTTAAATTCAGACTCTTGAATCCGAAAATCTAAACGTTTCTTCATGATTTTATCCG